>JAENIV010000089.1 GCA_016844295.1 Candidatus Berkelbacteria bacterium | reverse complement strand
TAGATCTCAAGATATAAAAATCAACGAAACAGAAATTTTTTGGCAGGATAATTTAATTAGTCGTTTCGGGTCAAAAATCCTCGCGGCCAGCTTTTACCCGGATTCAAAACATATTATCTTTCAAGAGGCCACTGAAATTAGGATTATAGACCTTGACGGTTCCAATAATGTTTTGTTGGTATCATTAAAATCTAATGAACCGACGGCATTTACCTTCCAGAATAATGGTAAAACCTTGATATATTTAGATGGCGGACAAATTTTTGCTAAGACTATCCGCTAAGAGAGCTCGATAAATTTATTTGTTTGGCTTTAATAATTAGACGGTTTAAATTTGTTCCGATGGGAACGCATGTCATTAGAGTTAAATTATAATCATATCCCTGATCCATGACTGAAGTATCAGTTGGTTTAACTACTTTTTTCTCATACACGACGTAGGTAAATACACTGGAGCTATATTGAATATATATTTTATCGTCAGTTTCTAATTTGTCTAATAAAGCAAAAACGGATTTGTAGTTTGAATTAACCCACGCATAATAAGACGAATGGCCGGTTAAGAAAACATTGCCCATTTGTCCGGGTAAGGCAGTGTCTTTTGAATGTACAATCCCTTCAAGCAATTTGTCTTTGATCTGCTCGTCCTCAACATTCCAAATAATTAGTGTATCAACTCCAATTTTCGGGACAATCAAGCGTGCTTGGCTAGCCGGATTAAATTGATTGGGTGCCGGAGATGGAACCGTTTTTGAGTAGGACTTTTTCAGGATATTAACATCAATTGCCCAACGGGTTTTTTTAGTAACCGCCGAGTAATTAACCATTAAATATGAAACAATAAATATTATAACAAATAAACCGAAAAATTTTACCGCTGTATGCCAGGTAAATTTATCTGGGGCATAAACTTTTTCGGGGACTTTAGGTTTTTCTTCTGGTATTGGAGTTGGTGGAGGAGGTATTGGAGCAGCAGGCGGTGGCGTTTGAGTTCCGCTAAAAAGTTCCTTCAAATCTTGTTCGTCCAAAAAATTGCTCAATCCCCTCTCCTTAAGATTAATGTTTATTTAATTATATCATAATATTTGGACCGTGGGAGATTCGAACTCCCGACCTCAGCAATGTTCACCCCGTTAAATCAAGGGCGCTGGTGGACCATGCCGAACTCGAATCGGCGACCTCTTCAATGCGAATGAAGCGCTCTACCAACTGAGCTAATGGCCCACATTATTTAACGGGGCAGGTGCTGCGCTCTGATTCCGAAGGAATAGTCCACCAGCTGAGCTAACGGCCCTTATATGTAAATTATACCTTAAATCTAAGCCTAAAGAAAGAGGGCGCACGGTCTACTTTGCGCCCTATACGAAATGATTGTTAGTTAGATTCTGACACCTTCGTGATCACAAGGACTTGAGGTCCTTGGCACCAATATCAGTTCTGAAGAATAGTCCTTCGGGGTTGATCCGAATGACCGCATTATAGGTATTAGCAATAGCCTCGGCCAGAGTTTGACCAATTCCGGTTACTCCGAGGACTCGGCCTCCCGAGGTAATTGGTTTCCCGTCTTCGATCTTTGTGCCGGCGTGGAAAACTTCAATACCTTCGATGCTTTGCGCGTCTTCGATACCTTCTATTCTGATGCCTTTGTCGTATGGGCCAGGATATCCGGAACAAATCGCCTTTGAGGAGTCGCATTAAGGCTTGAGTTTCCGGATCGCCGAAGCGGACATTGAATTCCAGAACGCTTTGATCCGTTTCTCCTTGGACCATGAGGCCTGGGTAAAGACATCCAATAAAGGCAGTTGACCAGGGAGTTGCCTTTTGGCCCATTGCCCTCAAAACCGGAAACACGATAGCGCTTTTGGCGTGGGCAAGGTATTCGGCGTTGTACCAGGGAATCGGGGCAAAGCAACCCATTCCGCCGGTGTTGGGGCCGGTGTCATTATCGAAGGCCGCCTTGTGATCTTGGGACGCCGGCAACATCAGAGCATCTATGCCATTAGAAAGAGCATGAATCGATGCCTCTTGCCCATGTAGGAACTTTTCAATGATAACTACCTTGCCTGCTTCCTGGTGAATACCGTTGACCATAATGTCTTCGAGAACCGTTTGGGCTTGGTCTAAAGTGTGACATGGATAAGCACCTTTGCCGAGGGCTAGGCCGCTTGCTTTGACAACAACGGGTGCGAAACAGCATTCGTTCAGGTAATTTACGGCTGTTTGGTAATCATCAAAGATCTCGAATGGGGCAGTCTGAATGAGATGATTGGCCATCAGCCTTTTAGCGAAAGCCTTCGAACTTTCCAGCTCTGCTGCCTGAGCACTGGGGCCGAAAACCCGGAGTCCTTGCTGACGGAACACATCTGCTATCCCTGCGACTAAAGGATCCTCAGGACCAATTACCGTCAGATCTACTCTCTGGTCTTTGGCAAACCTAAGGAGGCCTTGTATATCGGTTGCTTGGATATTAACATTATCAGCGACCTGCAAAGTGCCACCATTTCCTGGTGCGACGAAAAGATCGCCAATCTCCGGAGATTGGCTGAGTTTCCAGGATAGTGCATGTTCTCGACCACCACTGCCTACAACCAGAACTCTCTTTTTGGCCACGTGAGGGTCCTTTCTTGTGAGATACTCCCTGTTTCATTATATACAAACTTCGATAGATAAATGCAATATAAAAAATGCCCGAGGTCGGACTCGAACCGACATGATCTTGCGATCACAGGTGTTTGAGACCTGCGCGTCTACCATTCCGCCACCGCGGCACATTGTACGGGGTAAATCTACCACTTGTCCCGCATACAACGCACGGCGTGACAGAATGTAATTCTGTAAGCCAGTAAGTTGTTATGCTGGGATTCCGCCACTCGGGCACTCGGCCGAGACTCGATAAATCTAGGAGGCCATAATATATTTATACCATAAAAATTGGTATTTTAAAAGAACTTTTATGTATGGAAAATCTCGTGTATACTAAATATTAGAAATGCATAATTACTATCCACAGGCTGAAGTTTACATCGAAGAAATTGAGATGCCTATGGTAAGTAAAAGGTAAATTTTTCAAGTGAAAATAAAATGTTAAGCCAATATGGCTCAATGTTTGAGCGAAAGGAGCAAAATGGCCAATATTGATAGTATTGAAGAAATTGAAAAAATAGATCAAGATGGCTATCTTCATAATCTGCAAGAATTTCCTGAGCAATGTGAGAGATGTTGGAAAGATTGGAAAGATATTCCCTTGCCTACCAGATTTATTCAATCTAAAAATATCTTAATAACTGGTATGGGCGGAAGTAATATGGGGGGCGCCTTAGTCTCTGGACTCTCAAGGGATTTTCGCATACCTGTCGTAATTTGGCGAGATTATGATATTCCAGGCTGGGTCAATAAAGACACTCTTGTTATTGCTATCAGTTTTTCTGGTAATACAGAGGAAACCCTCGATAGTTTTAAAAAGGCAACAGAAAAAACCGATAAAATTGTTACTATCGCCCAGGGCGGTGAGTTAGAAATATTGTCGAGAAAATATAAGACCACTCACTATAAAATAAACTACAACGGCCAACCGCGTTCCTCCTTCGGTTTTATTTTTACATCAGTTTTGGCTGTATTTTCTAAATTAAAGTTATTGGAACTGACCGAAGATGACTTTCTTGAGGCAGT
>JAENIV010000045.1 GCA_016844295.1 Candidatus Berkelbacteria bacterium | reverse complement strand
ATTAAGTACTCTAACAGGCACACCATAAAGCACCGCTAAATCGCGGTCGAGCATGACTTTCTGGCCACGGATCAAAAAAATCTTTTGTTCGATTACTTCAGAAATAACTAAATCTTTCATTACTATCTTGCCGCTTCAATTAAATTTCTCATCAAACACGCCACCGTAACAGGACCAACACCACCGGGAACCGGCGAATAGGTTTCGACTTTTCCGTAAACCTCCTCGGAAACATCGCCGGTCATTTTGCCGTTGCTTTCCGTAGTGCCGGCATCTATGACAATCGTATCATCTCGGACCATATCCGCTTTAATTAAATCCGGCGTGCCAGTCGCCAAGATAAGAATATCGGCTTTCAGAGTTTCTATTTTTAAATTATTGGTTTTTGAATCACAAACCAATGGCTCAACCCCCTGAGCCGTTAACATTTTCTCTAAGGGCCCTCCAACTAACCTTCCCCGTCCTACGATAACGATTTTTAAATGTTTATAGTTGATATTATAAAATTCCAAAATTTCTAAAATCGCCGCCGCCGTTGGCGGTAGTATTTCCGAATTTAGGCCATCAATATCTTTTTGTGGACTAATCGATTGAAGGATTTTTTCTTGGTCTAAACCATCTGGCAACGGTAATTGGACGACAATTCCGTGGATAAATTTGTTCTTATTCAGATCTGATACTAAATTAATTACTTGGTTCTCTGATGAAATCCCCAGCAAATGAAAAAGTTTAAATTCAATTCCTAGACGCTCGGCAATTTCTTCTTTTAATTTAATATAGACCAAGCTGACAGGATCTTCGCCTATTAAAATAACTGCCATAGTGGAAATAATGTTCTGTTCCTTGAGATCACGTAATTTTGATTCAAGACTTTTATAAATTTTATCGGCAATCGGTTTTCCGTATAAGATCATAGCACCCCTATCCGGCAAATTCTTGAACTATCATTTTGCCATAAGGTCCGGCATCGAGAATCCCAATGCCGATTCTTGTGTAATTATAGTCTAGAATATTTTCTCTATGAGAAGGCGAGTTCATTAAACCAACATGGCCTAATTCCATTGAGGGGGCTAAGGCAAGATTTTCGCCCGCAACATTAAATGACACATTTGCAGCCGCGAGTCTGTCAAAGGGCGTTTGACCGGCTGGACCTGTGTGCGCAAAAAAGCCAGTTCTGAGCATATCCGCGGCGTGAGCACGCGCGACATTCCTCAGCAAAATGTCTGGACTTAATGGTTTTAATCCAGTTTTTACCCGATCCTGGTTTAATATTTCGAGCATCGATGTTTCATCGGTTGCGGAAGGAGTGAAGTTATTGGTTTTAAAATTTAATTGAGTTACACCTTCCTCGTCATTCTTGGGCGCAATATTGTAAAGGGTCAAATTATTGTTCATCTGGCCAAAAATTCCCGCCATTTGGGCTTCAGTCGTCGCAGATGATCTAACCATCGTACCCGAAATAAATGATTTAGATAGCCGCTCTTTAAAATTTGTTGAAAACGGTAATGTCATAAGAATGATTAAGAAGATTGCTGAAATCATGATCCCTTTTAAAAACCCCGGAATTACTCCAAGCGCCCTCACAGTCCGGTTATTCTGCATAAGACCAGGAACGTAATGGAAAATTAATGTTGTCACAAGATAGGCCAATAATTGGACGAGAAACCAGAGGGCAAAAAATCCGATTGGTTTAGCAAGATTTTTATCCAAACCCCAAGAGACAAAAAAAGTGCCTGCGACGCTGTAATATTTAATAGCAATAAATAATGATAAAGCCACACCGAAAATGTCTATGATGGTTTTAATAAGCCCCTGCCGGTAACCATCAAAAGTGTAAAGCAAAATCATCAAAATAATAATTAAGTCAAACCAAAAGAACATTTTATTCCTTTCAATTAATCATATCATCGATTCAATTTTTATGCGACCGAGTAGAATTTTTCCAATCTTTAACCGCATCATCTAAAGCCTCGCGGGCTAAAACAGAGCAGTGCCGTTTAACTGGCGGCAGACCGTCTAAAGCGTCGGCAACGGCTTTATTCGTAAGTTTGAGAGCCTCTTTAAGAGGCTTGCCCTTAATTATTTCCGTCATCATTGAAGAGGATGCAATCGCAGCACCGCAACCAAAAGTTTTAAATTTAGCATCAGTGATAGTTTCGTGACCCTTCTTTTGATTAATTTTAATATAGAGTTCCATGACATCACCGCAAACTGGATTACCAACCCTGCCAACCCCTGAAGGATTCTTAATTTCTCCCAAATTGCGTGGGTGTAAGAAGTGATCCATAATTTTTTTATTATACATTGATTCGATAGACATATCACTCCTTGTTATAATACGGGCTAATTTGACGTAACCTCTCGACAACTTTTGTAAGTTTGGTAATTGCAAAGTCTAATTCTCTTTGCGTGGTATTTTTTGACAGAGAAAATCTTACTGACCCTGCGGACCGCCAGGCGTTATTGTAAATTGACATTATCACGCGCGAAGGTTCAAGAGACTGAGAAGTACACGCGGATCCGGTTGAACAGGCGACTCCCTCTAAATCCATGCTTAAGACTATTGATTCTCCTTCAATATCTTTGAAATAAAAATTGGCGATATGGGGTGCCCGTATGTCCCTTGACCCGTTTAGATAAACTTCGGGAATTTTTTTAATTATCTGATCTATAAAATAGTCTCTTAATTTATAAACTTTCTCAACGGATATTTGTTCTTTATCAATTAATTCAATAGCCTTACCTAAGCCGACTATATATGGGACATTTTCCGTCCCGGCGCGTAAACCCATTTCTTGTTCACCGCCGTGAATTATAGACCTAAGTATTGTCCCTTTACGGATATAAAGCAGACCGATTCCTTTGGGGGCGCCAATTTTGTGTCCGGCCAAAGTTAGAAGATCAACATGTAAATAATTTACGTCCACTGGCAGATATTCGGCCGCTTGAACAGCATCGGTGTGAAAATATATACGCTGTTTCCTATTTTGATTAATCTTTTCGAGCATTTTACCGATTTCTCGAATAGGCTGGATCGTCCCGATTTCGTTGTTGACATACATAATTGTCACTAGAACTGTATCTGAATTTATTGCCGATTTAACTTTTTGTGGTTCGATAATACCATCTCGGTTAGGCTTTAAATAGATGACTGTCGCCATACCCCTTTTTACTAGATCTTGGCAAGTTTTTATAACCGCATGATGCTCGATCGCAGACGTAATAATATGAGGTTTTCCGACGGTTCTAAGTCCTGAAATTAATCCCGTGATGGCCTGGTTGTCCGCCTCTGAGCCACAGCCTGTAAAAACAATTTCTGATGTTTGACAATTTAAAAACTTGGCGATTTTTTCTCTTGCATTATCAACAGCCTTTCGGGCACTTTGACCACATTCGTGTATACTCGATGGATTGCCAAAGCTAGCCTTGAAATAAGGCTCCATCGCAAGAAAAACTTCCTTTTTGGTCGGCGCTGTCGCCGCGTAGTCTAGGTAGACTTTCATTTGAGCAATTTCCTCATATCCTCAACACATTTTCGGCACTCCCCTTTTAGTTTAAGGTAGCTTTTGTATGAAACCAAGACGGCTACTGGTTTTGAGTAGCGCATAACTTCATACACATCTCCCTTTTGGGTCTCCTTGAGGACTTTCGAAATGTTCGCCTGGAGATTGTAGACATTAATATTTTTGTTCATTAAAACCCTTTCTAATGATATATTAGATTATATATAACTATTTGTCAAGCCCCGCCTAAGGCGGGGCGCAGACCCCGTATATTGCGCTCCCGCAAGTAGAGGACGTAGTCCCTTTTGCGGGAAGCAATTATAGCGGGGTCAAGAGTGATATTATCGAGTTCCTTTTAAATCTAGTTTTCCTCTTGTTTAACCACGAAGAAGTGAATTTGATACTGTGTAATCTTAGCACTTTTATCTTGATTGATTATTTCGATAGTGGCATTAGCATCGACTTTCGAAAATGTTAAGGCACCGGTGTCCTCTGCCCTTAAAAGCCAGTCGGTTTTTAACAAGGTATCTTTATAAAATTGAAGTATTTCTTGGATACTCGTTGAAGTAAAATATTCTATATTAGTTACCTGACCATCATCCGATTTGGAGTAGTCCGATCTAATGGAACTGGAAAATCTGGGAACATCACTTAAATCCTCGCCCTCAACGTCTTTTTCGGGCATTGTTAATGTCGGTACCGGGGTACTTTTAACGCTTGTTGGTGACGGCGCAGTTACGCTTTGAGCGTTTTTGGCCGCATCTAAGGCAGAATTGGCAATATTCTTTGTCCTCACAAAAGTCCAGTAAACTACACCACCTATAAAACCGATAATAAAAAGTAAAATAACGAGTAAAGTTATGGTGATTTTTTTGCCCCTCATACTTTATATTATACAAACATTCTTTACCTTTTCATAATCTTAAACTAAAATATAGGTATGCGAATTTCATATTCGGCTCTGGATACTTTTCAGCGATGTCCGGCCAAATACAAATTTCAAGGCAAAGATGTTAAAGATGTTCCAGATAAAGAGGTTGATGAAACAGTTGAAGAATATATTTTAGCTTAGCAAAAAAATCAAAGATCTCGAACCGCAAATCCATGCTCATTTCGATGCCGAAAAAATCGAATTTTACAATCATAAAAATGGGAACCTCGCCCGCGGCAAAACTAAAAAAATCACACTCAAAAAGTCCGAATAGTACTCTGCAACATCGATTAATTTTTAATCTATGTCTATCGAGAACTGATACCCTACTCTCGCACTTCCAATGTGCGAGAGGCTAGTAATCCAGCCTTATATATTTTTGATTATTTCCTTGGCTTTACCTTCGATATGCGTCCATCTGGTTGTTTTCAATCCGAGCCGCTTATACCACTGCATCGGGAAATCCGTTGTTCGATCGGCAAAACCCTGAACTTCTACGATATTGTACTGCAAAATAGCTTTCTCGATAATTGCTTTTAATAATTTTTTACCGATCCCTTGTTTTTGATTTTTAATATCGACAAAAAGCTGGAGATCAACCAAGTGATTACCGCCAACTAGCGGTTTAATTTCACCGACAGCCCCGCCTAAAATTTTCATATCCTCGGCGACAATAAATAGATCAGGCCTTTTGGCAAACCAATATTTCATATATTTTTCCACAGGCTGTTTTTTCCAGCCTTTTTTAGCAGCAGTATTAAAAGATTCCATGAATATTTTCGCCACTTCTTCAATATCATCCTCCTTAATCAGCCTGATTTTAATTGCCATCATTCTCCTTTCTTAATCCGAACGATATTGAATCCCTACACCTCTGAGGTGTCCTCTTTCAATTTTAACCCAAATAACTCAATTGCATTTTTAGAAGTTTGCTCGGCTACTTCCTCGACGGAGATTTTTTTTATTTCGGCGATTTTTTTAGCGACTTCAATAACGAAAGCCGGTTCGTTTCTTTTACCGCGATACGGCTCGGGGGTCATATAGGGACAATCGGTTTCAATCATTAATCGATCTAGCGGCATGTTTTTAATCACTTCAAATGTTTCATAGTTCTTCGAAAAGGTAATAAGTCCGGTGAACGAAAGGTATAGACCTAAGTCCAAAACATATTTAGCAAACTGCCAATTGCCGGCAAAACAGTGCATCACACCTTTTGGCTCAAATTTTTCCTCCATAAAAACCGACAAAATATCGTCCCCGGCGTCACGCGAATGAAAAATTAAAGGCTTGCCGATTTTATTGGCGATAGTAATGGTTTTTCGAAAAATCTCTTTTTGGAGTTCCTTGGTACCATTGCCGTGATAATAATCCAAACCAGTTTCCCCCAAAGCTACCACTTTTTTATCTTGAGCCAGCTTTTCTAAGTTTTCGAAATTAAAATCCTCATCTTGGACATGAATCGGATGAAGACCAACCGCGGCGTATACGCCGCTTGGATATTTCTTGGCAATTTCTATCGCTCTAAGCGAGGTTTCCCAATTTGAACCGATATTTAAAATTGCCTTGACACCATTATCAAAAGCACGATCAATAACTTCTTTATAGTCGTTTTTAAAG
>JAENIV010000044.1 GCA_016844295.1 Candidatus Berkelbacteria bacterium | reverse complement strand
CGAGAAAGCATAACTCCGGAATCAGCAATTATTTGACTTTTTTCTTTTAAAACTGCCATATTTTCTGTTGAATTTTTAATTACAAGTCCCGGAAATCCATAATCTGAAAATAAAATATTTGACCCATTGCCTAAAACAAAATATGGTATTTTATTTTCAATAGCTAATTTAACAACTCTGGACAGATCTTGAACATTTTTTGTTTCGATAAAATAATCCGCCACGCCACCGACACGCCAAGTAGTGAAATCGCTCATTACTACATGTTCACGAATTGCTGGAATTATTTCATTAATTTTTTTTATTTTCATCTTTTAATATTTCTAATAATTTATAACCGATCTTATAAATATCTCCTGCACCGACAGTCATAATAATATCTTTGCCTTTCAAATTATCGATTATTTCTGGAATAATTTTTTCCTTATCATCAATAAATCGTACATTTCGTTGATTTTGGCGGATAGCATTTGCAAGTTCCCCTCCGGAAATAGTAATTTCATTTTCACGGGCCGAAGAAAAAATATCTGTGATGATAACTTTATCAGCGTTTTTAAAGGCTGTCGCAAATTCTCCTAATAATTCTTTCGTGCGCGAAAATGTATGAGGTTGGAATACACACCAAATTTTATAATCCGGATATTTATTTTTAATAGCCTCAAGAGTCATGCTAATTGCTCGTGGGTGATGAGCATAATCATCAATTATTATTGTCTCGCCGACTTGACCAATTTTTTCAAATCTCCTTGTAACCGGCTTAAAGTCTGGTAATATTTTTTGTAATACTTTTGAGTTTAGGCCAATTTTAATACACGCAATCACTGCGGCGGCGGAATTTAGAACATTCGCTTTGCCGGCAATTTTTATTTTAAATGGACCGATTTCCTCACCTTTATGGCCCATGCTAAACTCACTATAATTTTGGTTTTCTTGAAAGTTGATAATTTGCCAGGCGGCACCTTCTTGAAAACCGTATGTTTCAATATTACGGTCTGCTAATGATCTTTGTAATTTTTTGGCTTTGGAATAGTCAAAACATATAATGATAATACCCTTTCTGGGTATTCGACAAGCAAATTTATAAAAGGCTGCATAGACTTCTTCTTCAGAGGCAAATACATCCGGATGATCCATTTCGATACTTGTAATAATTTCAATTTCGGGAGATAAATCGAAAAATTTTGGAGTGTTATCTTCAGGGCTTTTACGATATTCATCTGCCTCAAGAACAAAATAATCTCCTTTACCGTAGTGTCCGGTTGTCCCTAACGAAATTACTTCACCTGCGCCAATAATAAAACTGGGGTCTAAATTTGCTTTTGTCAGGATAAAACTTATTAAAGCGGTCGTCGTTGTCTTCCCGTGAATCCCTGAAACTGCAATGACCTGATTTTCCCCAGAAAAAAGCCCCAGCGCTTCAGAGTAAGTTTTAATATCTAAATGCTTTTTTTTGGCTTCTTTCATTAATATTTTCTTCATCAAAAACAGACACTGGTATTTGAGATTTTTCTAATGATTGTTCTGTAATAAATTGTTCACTAACGTCAGAGCCGGTAATTTCATAACCCTTTTCCTTGCAATATAATGCCAGGGCCGTCATACCGACACCTTTTATCCCAATAAAATGAATTTTATTCATTATTTTTCCTCAGAAGTAATTTTACACGAATTAAGTTGTTAAATCCAACTTTGGCCTCGGCGAAAGTGGATTTAACGCTAATTAAATCCAACTTTTAAGCCACATCCTGTGATAAAAGTCTACCGACAATATGGGACTCCCTATCCAAATAGGTAAAAAGTAAATAAACAGGAAAACCAGTATGGCGAAAAATACGACCACTGTAACTTTTCCAACTTTGTCTTTAAGAAGATTTTCCAATAAATAGGCTGTGCCTATTGCTAAAAAAGCGAACGAAGGCATGGCATGGTAGAAGAATAAAACTCTTTTGAAAAACGCCCAGGGAATTAAAAAGATTAAAAAGGAAACTAGGATAATTGCGCTAGTTTTATCTTTTTTAATCATTCTGAATACAAGCGTTGGGATTACAATTATTGAAGCCCACCAGGCCAGAGGATTACCAAGACCAATGATACAAATAAACTTGCCCCCAATATCCTTGAAATAAAGCCATATCGGCCGAATTAACAAAAACCAGCTCCACCATTTTGAACCATATGGATGCCCTTCTTTAAGGCTTAGATTATAATTTAAACTTTGAACATGCCATTCAAGAACTTTTTTAATAAATTCTTTGTTTAGGGGAAAATTAAAAAGGAAAAACCCTAAATAAATCATGGCAGGAATTATTAAAATAAAAATGATAATTTTTGGCCAATTTTTTCTCAAGGATATTTTTTTAATTATCCAGACTGATAAATAGACGAGTATCAGAAGACCAGCAATATATTTAATTGAGGCTGCTAAGGCTAAGGATATTCCCGCTAACATTAAAAAATACCATTTAGATTTCTCAGCAAATTTTAATATGGCGTAAAAACCCAAAAGAATAAAAAACACCATAAAAATATCCATGAGCCCGACACGAGAATAAACTAATAACATCCCGTCTAAGGCTAATATTAGGGCCGTAAACAGTCCAACAATTTTGTTTTTCAAATTTTTACCAATTAAATATCCAAGCCAAATTACCCCGACTCCAAAAACAGATTCCATTATTCTCCAACTAAGATAACTGTTATGGAATATCTTTTCACCGATGGCAATTATAAGTTTTCCAAGTGGAGGGTGGATATCAAAAAAAGAGACACCCGTTAGATAGTTTTGTGCAAATTTTACGAAATATACTTCATCAAAAATTTCTTCTTTTATTGATCCTAAATGCCAAACCCGTATTAAAAATGAGGCGATCAAAATAAGTGCTACAAAAAACCAGGTATTATTCAATATTTCTTTTGAAATCACTATCCACGGGCTGAAGCCTGCGGTATGTTCAAGGTAAAGTTTTCTACGCTTCATCCCTGTCCACTGCCGAAGGTAAGGCACGCTGAATGACAGGGTATTACGCTTGAAAATAAAATTAAATGATTTATCTATTAAATTTTTTAGCTTATTTTTTTTCACCGGCTACCTCAAAAATAGTGTCGATAATTTCTCCGACAGAATTTACATAAAAAAATGAGTTGGCATGATGGCCAATTAGATTTCGCATTACTTCGTCGTCCATAAGATTATTAACAATTGACAATAATGAATTGGCTGACATTTTTTCTTCAGATATT
Organism: Candidatus Berkelbacteria bacterium; assembly: GCA_016844295.1. Classification (GTDB taxonomy): domain Bacteria; phylum Patescibacteriota; class UBA1384; order UBA12157; family JAENIV01; genus JAENIV01. The sequence goes on along the minus strand of JAENIV010000044.1, from coordinate 4,410 downwards.
ACGACTGCCGCATTATTTTTATGATAAACCTCGGCATTAGCAACTTGGTGCTCACCTTTTGCCGTGGTAAGTGGAATTATAATTGCCGCTTTTTTTGTAGAGGAAATTTCCGCAAGAGTATTTGCCCCAGCCCTGGTGATAATTAAATCTGCATCCCGCATTAATTCGGGAATATTTTGTGTAAAATTATATAGATGGTAAAATTCACTTTTAAAAGTTGATAATTTTTCAAAGTCTATCTCCCCGGATATATGATAGACTTCATATTTTTTTACAAGTTCAGGAAGAATTTCGTAAATTAAATTATTTATTTTTGAAGAACCTTGTGACCCGCCTGTAATAAGAATATTTAATCTATCACTTGATTTAATTTGCGGTTGTAAAAACTCTTCCCTTACAGGAATACCGGTATAAATTCCTTTTTGCAAAGGTATATTGCGATAATATTCTAGGGGAAAGCCAAGACAAATTTTGATTGATCTTTTGGAGGCAAATATATTTGCTTGCCCCATAACTACATCGGATTCGTGAATTACTAATGGGATCTTGAAAAATCCCAGCCAGATAATTATTGGGAATGTAACATACCCCCCTTTGGCAAAAATTACATCAGGTCTAAAAGTCAAAATGATAAACAGAGATTGTAATATTCCTATAAATGTTTTAAACATATCCCAATAATTCGATAATGAGAAATACGCGCGGCGTTTCCCAACCATAATTGATTTATAAGGAATTCCGGAGTCTTTGATGATTTTGCTTTCGATCCCTTGCCTGGATCCGACATAAAGGATTTTACTGCGATGATTTTTGAGCAAACTTTTAGCCACAAGCATAATAGGCCATACATGACCTGCGGTTCCGCCACCAACTAAAAGAATACGCATTACGCCTCCTCCGGCCGAGAATATTTTGATATATTAAGAAGAATCCCAACAGCGAAGAGGGTGATTATTAATGACGAACCACCATAGGAAATAAAGGGCAAAGGAATTCCTGTCAGAGGAACAGCATTAAGCATCGCCGAGATATTTATAAACGCCTGTAAGACTATCCATGCTGTAATCCCGATACTTAAATAGCGGGCGAAGTTGTCCGGAGCATTTTTAGCAATTTTATATCCTCGATATCCCAAAAATACAAAGGCTAAAACTACAACTCCCGCTCTAATAAAACCTAATTCTTCAGCAATAATAGCAAAAACTGAGTCTATGTGGGGTTGAGGTAAATATAAATATTTCTGTTTACTTTGACCGAAACCTAATCCCCATAGACCCCCAGATCCCACGGCAATCAAGGCTTGATTAATATGATAAGCGGCACCTTGGATTTGTTCACCCGGATTTAAAAACACTAAGAATCTTTGCATTCTATAAGGAGCTGTTTTTACTAATACTCCAAATAAAATTAAGGCGCCAACAGTCGCGATGCCTAAATGAGTATATCGGGCCCCGGCTAAGAAAAATATTACAACCGCTGTCATGGCAATAACGCTTAAAGTTCCTAAATCAGGTTGACTCATAATCAGAAACCCTAAAATTATTATTAGCACGATAAATGGTAAGAATCCCGCTGAAAAATCCCTCACTCCCTCGCCCTTTTTTTCCAACCAGGATGCGAAATAAATAATAAATGTTAATTTCACAAGTTCTGAAGGTTGAAATAACTGTCCTCCAATACTAATCCATCTTTGGGCGCCGCCAAAACTCTGACCGATAACCGGCATGAATACTGCTAAAAGCAATACAAGTGAGGCTAAAAATAAAGTTAAGGATATCTTTTTCCAGATACGGTAGTCCATCAAATAACCTACTACCATAGCAATTAGACCGATTACTAATGATAAGACCTGGTGGGTCACATAATAAAAATTATTCCCAAATCTTTCTTGAGACGTAACAATCGAAGCCGATGAAATCATTACAAGACCGAATAAACACATTAAAAATACCATTAAGGCTAGAATATAATCAGGTTTTCCTGAATGTAGTCTCATTTTAATACTTCCTTACAAAACTTTTCTCCTCGATCTTTGTAATTTGCAAATCTATCAAAAGATGCTGAGGCTGGAGATAACAAAATGACATCTCCACTTTGGGAATTTTCTTTGGCTAATTTTACGGCATTACTAATCGGTTGGGTATTTTTAACAATTTTAATCTTTGGGTTGCGAATTTTTTCAACAACACGCTTGCTTGTGAGCCCAATACTGATTACCATTTTGACTGTACTTGAATTGATAATTTTTATTAACTCGGAATAATCGGCGTTCTTTTCCGATCCACCCAAAAATAAAATGATAGGTTCTCTGAAGGACTTTATAGCGGCGATTGTCGTGTCGGGCGTCGTTGAAAAAGAGTCATTATAATATTTCACCCCATCAATTTCTTTAATAAATTCCAATCTATGTTCTAAGCCTTTGAATACTTTTATGATTTTTTTAATCGATTACAAACTTGCCCCAGATAAATAAGACGCCGTAATCGCAGCCGTAATATTTTCTAGATTATGTTCGCCGCGAAGCTGTACTTCATCTTTGTTGCATACAACGATATCTTCTTCTCGGGTTCTTAAAATAATCTTTTTACCGAGAACAAATGCTCCCAGATCAACTGATTTTCGTCGGGAAAACCAGTAAGTTTGCGCCTTAGTTATTGTCGCAAATTCAATACTCGTTAAATAATCCGCATTTATAACCGCAAAATCATTGGTTGTCTGGTGACGAACAATATTTGTTTTTGATTCAATGTATTCCTTGTTATTTTTATGATAGTCGAGATGATCAATTTTTATATCTAAAACAACTGCAACGTGAGGAGATACACCTAAATCTTGGAGTTGAAATGACGATAATTCTAAAACAACAAGATCATCATTTGATAATTTATCTAGAAATTCTACGGGTGCATTACCGATATTACCACCTACCCATACCTTTTTCCCAGATGCCTTTAATATTTCTCCGATTAAAGTTGTTGTAGTCCCTTTACCTTTTGTACCAGTTATGCCAATTATCGGACAAGGGCAAAGATTGAAAAATAATTTCATTTGGGAACTAATATCCACTCGGTTTTTAACAGCCTCCTGGATATTTTTATTTAAATAGGGAATACCCGGGGTACGAAAAATGATGTCAAATTTGTTTAAATCGTCTAAATAATGAGGACCTAGATTGAAACTGATTGATAAACCCTGATCTTTGTTCAATCGTTCGACTATCTCCCCCTTCTCTTTTATATCGCAAACAGTTACCTTGATATTTTTACTAATTAAATATTTTGTCAGAGCAAGATTTTCATTGCCTAATCCTATAATGGCGATTTTTTTATCTTGTAAATTGTGTAAATCTGATAGATTCATATTGTTTTTATTCCTATGATTGCGGCAGACGCCGGTGCTCCCTTGCCCTCTTTCCTAACTGACCCATATTTACCGTTCTGGCAGACAGGACAATCTTGAGAAATCTCAATATTCTCGCTTGAAACGCCTTGATCTTTAAAGTCATGGGCTATAGCTTTTTTTAAATCTACGTATCCATTGTGATTACGCACCAAGGTAACTTTGGGATAAATTTTTAAAAATTGATCTAAAACGTCGGTTTTTACAACAAAATGCTTTTGACAGATTCCAGGTCCGACTCCGGCGACAATATTTGACGGTTCTGATCCGTTATTTTTAAATTTTTCAATGGCGATTTTCACAATTTGTCCAATAATTCCTCGCCACCCAGCATGTATTACAGAAACTGCTCCGATAACTGGGTCATATATTAATATTGGAATACAATCTGCCACAGTTACCATTAGATAAATGTCTTTCTGAAAAGTCATCAAACCATCAGTTTCCTGGATTGCTTTTAAAATATCTGTTACTCCCCTGCCTTTTTCTTGATTTGAAACGGCGACGATTCTTGTTTTATGAACCAACCTGGCGACAACGACGTCTTGAGCGCTTACCCCTAAATCATGAAAAAAATGTTCTCGGTTATTCACAACCTCAGAGTCGGGAATTTTACCAAAACGCATATCGCCATAATGACGCCTCGAAATACCGTGAACTAATTCGGGATATTTCAAAAACAGGGAAAACTTGAAGAATCTCTCTTCCATAAAATAATTCCTTTTCTTTAACTTAATTGTAACAGAAATTTCCTTCCTGTGGAAGGCTAGTTTAATTAAAAAAGACCCGAAATGAATAAAGGTCTTTTCCTTTCAACGATTATGATTTTAAAAAACTTTACTTTTTTCCCCTTCAGATAAATCCTGAGTGACGGTTCTTAGATAGTCAATAACAATTTTATCTGATTCAATATTAATTACCTCTCTAACATACTCGGCTGTAAAATTATCCTTTAAATAGTTCTTGATATTTTCAGGGGTAAGTTCTTCTAAAGCAGTCTTTTCTTTTAAA
>JAENIV010000003.1 GCA_016844295.1 Candidatus Berkelbacteria bacterium | reverse complement strand
CGCCTTTACCTTAGAAACTGCCGCGCTTTTCCTTGATGCCGGCAAACTTGAAGAAGCGCGGGAAGAACTCTACCAAGCACGCGAGATGGTTAATCAAGAAGACCCAAGAGATGAGGAACTTTTCGAAAGAATCGATGCTCTCTATAAACGTCTCAAAGAACTTATGGCTGGATAGTTATTTCTCCGGCGCTCCCTTAGTTATTTTTATAGTTCGTAATATATCTTTTCAAAAAGTCCTCGATACCCAAAACGACCGAATTTTTGAGCGTTGCCGGACTCTGGGCAACCCAGACCGCAAAATTATAGAGTTCTTGGTTAGAAACTTTCAGCCATTTTTTGTTCTTATACAAAAATAAAAACAAGGTCGTCATCGCGATTCTTTTATTTCCGTTCTGAAACGGATGATTTTTAATCATTAAATAAAATAGCATCGCCGCCTTGCCAATAAGGCCACTGTACGCTGGTTTGCCGCCAAATTCCTGAAACGGCACCACCAGCGAGCTCTCTAAAATATTTGGGAAACGGGTTTTAAACTCGGGGATCGGTTCATCAAAATTCATCGTTTCCTTAGCCAAACGATGGGCGAGATGTTCAACTTCCGAAATATTAATTCTTTCCATTACTCTTTCCCCAATTTTTCTAAAGCCTCGCCATATTCTTTAACGGTTTTCTTAACTGCCGCATTGATAATTTCTTCTTGCGCTTTTGATAATTTTTTTCCATCCGATACCCCGAGCTCGCTTTTCGGTATCGCAAAAATATGCCCGATGCGTTCGGCCTTCAAATTACCGGCGTGGATTCTTTTGAGAACGGCCTCACGGCTTATGTCGAGAAGTTTCGCGGCTTCAGTGACCGAATAAGAATGCTTTGGGTACGAAAAATTGTCTTTGTCCCTATATTTTTTCATTTTGATAACTAATTTATACTGGTTATCAAATGATAACCACTGATTATAGGTTATCAAATATTGAGTTCTTTGTCAATAGCCGTTTTTGATTTTCCCCGGTGCTCTGTTTACAAACCATAACTCATAATCTATAATTTACTTATCAGCAAGGAGGTGGGCCCCAATGCGCTATATCAGATTTCGTCTAGACGGTAGGGTCGACCAGTCGTTCGTAACGGAGCAGCAGATCTGGAGCGAAATCATCGGCGCTCTGCCGCTTCGGCTCGTTATGAAGAAGGGCGATAACCGAGAATTGGATATCGTCTACTACGAGTGCGCAGAACCGGAGTTTCTGCCTACAATCATCGAAACGATGAATACCTATGGCGAAGCCCGGGAGTGCTCACACGGGAGAACCACATCCCCCGGGCGGCCTCGTGCCGCCCGTCTGTTTTATTTAGCCGCCTTTTTGAGTTCTTCGACTTTATCCGTCTTCTCCCACGGCAAATCTAGATCGGGACGACCGAAATGGCCATAGGCGGCGCATTGCCGATATATCGGTTGCCTTAAATTTAATTCGGAAATAATCATGCCTGGTCTCAAATCAAAAACTTTCAATATCGCTGCTTCGATTTTGACCTCATCGATAGTGCAAGTGCCGAATGTATCAACACGGACCGACATCGGTTCCGGCCGACCGATGGCATAGGCGATTTGAATTTCTACGCGTTCCGCGAGACCTGCCGCCACCACATTTTTCGCCACCCAGCGCGCCGCATAGCTGCCCGAACGATCGACTTTACTTGGGTCTTTACCCGAAAAACAGCCCCCGCCATGCCGTGCCATGCCACCATAAGTATCCACAATAATTTTTCGGCCGGTTAGCCCCGTATCACCTTGCGGACCGCCAATCACGAATTTGCCGGTCGTATTGACAAAATATTTCGTTTTAGAATCCAAAAGTTTCGCGTCAATAACATTTTTTATAACCTTGTCGATAATTTGTTTTTTGAGTTCCGGTTGTTTAACATCTGGTTCATGCTGAGCGGCGATTAAAACGTTCTCGATTCGAGATGGTTTATCATCAACATACTCAACCGTCACTTGAGATTTTCCATCCGGTCGTAAACCTTTAATTATCCCCTTTTTCCTCACTTCGGCCAGTCGCTGACAAAGTTTGTGGGCCAAAACAATCGGCAATGGCATCAATTCCTTGGTTTCGTCGCAAGCGTAACCGAACATCAAGCCCTGATCCCCTGCGCCTAAGTTTTCTAAATCTTCAGACACAATCTCGCCGGTGGAATCTTTTTCCTTGTAAGAATCCACTCCGCGAGCGATATCAGATGATTGTTCTTTGATCGCCACCGCCACACCGGAAGTTTCCCAGTTAAAACCACAATCGCCATTGGCGTAGCCGATTTCTTTAATAACACCTCGGGCGATTTTAGGAATGTCAACATAAGTTTTAGTCGTAATTTCCCCAGCGACAAAACAAATCCCGTTCGTCAATAAAGTTTCGCAAGCGACGCGACCACGCGGGTCGTCTTTCAAAATCGCATCTAAGACCGCGTCAGAAATTTGGTCGGCCATTTTATCAGGGTGTCCCTCGGTTACAGACTCGGAAGTGAAAAGTTTCTTTTGCATTTTTTCCTTTCTTTACATTACCCTTCGACTTCCCTCGATTTTACTCGGGACAAGTCGCTCAGGGTTATCTCTTCGCCTGCGGCGAAATAGATTAAAAAAACTCACCACAAGGGTGAGTAATTCCAACGCTATCGATATCGACGCGCGGCATATCTCCACCAATGTGGACCGAATTTAGCACCCTGAGCGCTGCCGCTTTCGCGACGAGTCGAACGGGTTGCTGATAACCAAGGCTCGGAACCTTAATGATTATACTCTTGATATTTTGATTAAATTGTTAAACTAAACTTAATGTAAACTATCTCATTTTTTTGTCAACTACCCCTTGAAGTTAATAGTCATTACCGTTGACTTTTGGGAAATATAGTTTATGATTGGGTTGCGCACCATTGTGAGAATGGTGGCGTTTTTATTTTACCTCCATCGCATTACTTAATTATGTATATATCACTTGCTGCGGAAAAAATTATCGAAATCGGCCCAATTGCCATTACCAACACTATATTGGTAACTTGGGTTGTGGTTTTGCTTCTGAGTTTAAGCGCTGGTTTTGCTACCCGTAAAATGAAACAGATTCCCGCGGGCGCACAAAACATCTGGGAATTTGTCGTCGAGGCTATTCTGGGTATGGTTGAAAATGTCACGAGTGATCGCAAAAAAGCCGAAAAAATTCTGCCGATCGCGGCGACATTTTTTATTTTTATTTTAACCGCTAACTGGATGGGGCTGATTCCCGGCTTTGAAACGATTGGTTTTTGGAAAATCGAAGAGGGACACAAAGTTTTGGTGCCGTTTTTTCGCCCACCCGCCTCCGATTTAAACACCACCCTGGCCTTAGCGATAATCTCCGTTATCTCCATCCAAGTTTTTGGCTTCGGTTATTTAGGTTTTAAATACATTAAAAAATTCGTCAATTTTAAAGGCCCGATTGAATTTTTTGTCGGCATTTTAGAAACTATTTCTGAATTTGCCAAAATTATTTCCTTCGCTTATCGACTTTTCGGCAATGTCTTCGCCGGCGGCGTCTTGTTGGCCGTCGTTTCCTCCCTTATCCCCTATGTTGTCGCTGTTCCTTTTTACGGTTTGGAATTATTCGTCGGTTTTGTTCAAGCATTGGTTTTTGCCATGCTAACCACCGTTTTTGTTCATTTAGCAACTTTAAGTCACGCAGAGCATTCAGAAACACATTAAATAATAATAATTTAGAAAGGATTTGTAATGGAAGCAGAAACAATGAAACTTTTGGCCGCCGCCCTAGCGATTGGTATTGGCGGAATGGGTCCAGCTATCGCTATCGGGTTATTAGCTGCTAAAGCGATGGAGGCAATCGGCCGTAATCCGGAAGCAACTGGCAAGATCCAGTCAGCAATGATTTTGGGTATGGCTTTTGCTGAAGCGATTGCTATTTATGCTTTGGTTATTGCTTTGATTATTAAATTTATCGGATAAACATTAAAAATTCGAAGCTCGAATATCGAAATTCGGAACAAATCATAAATTCTAAAATTCAAATGTTTTAAACTTTGGAATTTGGATATTAGATATTGTTTCGGATTTAGAATTTCGGATTTCGTATTTAGGAAAATTATGGAAGCTTTAGGTATCGATTTTAAGTTATTTTTGGGTCAAATTATCAACTTTTTGATCCTACTTTTCATTCTTTGGCGTTTTGCCTATAGGCCAGTTTTGAAGATGCTCAATGACCGACGAGAAAAAATCGCCGATTCACTTGAAAACGCTAAGAGAATCGAAGAAAATTTAGCAGAATCTGAACAGAAAACTCGTGAGGCGATAAGGAATGCTCAAATCGAATCAGAAAAAATGATTGAAAACGCAAAAAAACTCGCCGTCGAACAAAGAGCGGAAATCATCGAAATTGCTAAAACGCAAGCCGGAAAAGAAACCGAAAAGGCTAAACTGGCAATCGCCCAAGAAAAAAATCAAGCCTCGATTGAGTTAAAGAAAGAAATGGCCCAATTGGTTGGCTTGGCAACCGAAAAAATCTTAGCCAAAAAAGCCGACTCCGATTTACAAACTCAAGCGATTAACGAAGCGATCGAGGAGTTAAAATAAACATGGCTTACACCTCAAAACAACTGGCTGTTGCTTATCCCGATCGAAGCCAAGAGTCTTTGGCCGAGTTAGTCAAGATTAATACAGCCCTATCCGCTGGGTTGCAGAAATTACTACTTGACCCCAGAAAATCCCTCGACGAAAAGATAGCACAAGTAAACGAAATCTTGCCAAAATTATCCAAAAACAGTCAAAACTTTTTACGATTTTTAATATCCGAAAAACTGATTAGAAATTTTGATAAAATCTTGTTCGAATATAAAAATATTTTGGCTGATTTTGTCACTAGCGGCGAAATCATTACTGCCACCCCAATCAGTGATGATGAACTACAGAGCATTAAAGAAAAAATAAACCACAAAGTCGGCAAACAAGTTTTACTCACCACCAAAGTAAATCCCCATATTATTGGTGGCGCCATCTTAAAAGTTGGCGATCAAACTGTTGATCATTCATTCGCCAGAAGATTAAGAACCCTAAGATAGCGAGGACAAATGCAAACTGATATAATTTTAGACGAAATTCGAAAAAAAATTGAGAATTTAGCGACCACCGCTAGCCTAGAAGAAACCGGCGTTGTTACCGAAGTTGGCGACGGCGTCGCTAAAATTTACGGACTTGCCAGCGCCAAATCTTTGGAAATGATTGAGTTTGAAGCAATTGATAATCAGAAAACTCTTGGCATGGTTTTGAACCTTGAAAAAGATTCAATTGGGGCCATTGTTTTAGGCGATTCTAATCTTATTAAGGCCGGTTCGACCGTTAAAACCACCGGTAAAGTTCTTGAAATTCCTGTCGGCGAAAACTTGATCGGCCGCGTCGTCAGCCCTCTCGGAGAACCACTCGATGGCAAAGGTAGTATTCAGACAAATAAAACCTCGCCGGTGGAAAAAGTTGCCCCGGGAGTTATCACCCGCGAATCAGTTAATGCGCCACTACAAACCGGCATCAAAGCGATTGATTCGATGATTCCAATCGGCCGAGGCCAGCGCGAGCTTATCATCGGCGATCGCGGCACCGGTAAAACCGCCATTGCTATCGATACGATTATCAATCAAACAAATATCGCTAAGTCTGAAAATAAAAAACCAGTCATTTCTATTTATGTTGCCATCGGCCAAAAAGAATCTAAGGTTGCCCGACTCGTGGCCACTCTTGAAGAAACCGGCGCGATGGAAAACACGATTGTGGTGGTCGCCGGCGCCTCGGATTCCGCCGCCCTCGCCTATTTAGCGCCCTACGCAGGGGCAACAATCGGCGAATTTTTCCGCGACAGTGGCAAAGACGCACTGATCGTCTATGACGATCTAAGCAAGCACGCCTGGGCTTACAGACAGATCTCTTTACTCCTTCGCCGCCCGCCAGGACGCGAAGCTTATCCTGGTGATATTTTTTATCTTCACTCCCGACTACTGGAGCGCGCGGCTAAATTAAATACTGAAAATGGCGGTGGCAGCTTAACCGCACTACCGATTATCGAGACCCAAGCCGGAGATATTTCTGCTTATATCCCAACTAATGTTATTTCTATCACCGATGGTCAGATATTCTTAGAGAACGACTTGTTTTATAAAGGCATCCGCCCGGCCTTAAATATTGGGTTGTCAGTTTCCCGAGTTGGCGCCGCCGCCCAAGTCAAAGCAATGAAAAAGATTGCCGGAAAACTCAAACTTGAGGCAGCTCAATACCGCGAATTAGAGGCCTTCGCTCAGTTTGCTTCGGATTTGGATGACACAACAAAAAAACAAATCGAGCGCGGTAAACGCATTACTGAAATTTTAAAACAGTCAAATAATGAACCGATGCCAGTCGCTGAACAGATTGCTATTCTTTATGCCGTGACTAACGGGTATTTTGACAATATTGAAGTCGGTAAAATTCAAAACACCGAGAGAAACCTATTATTGGGTTTAAGAACAAACAATAAAAAATTGTTAGATGAAATTGCCCAGGCCGGCGAACTTACCGAGAAAATTGAGGAAAATCTTAAAAACGCAATCACGGAGCAAGTAAAATAAATGCCTTCGACCAAAGAAATTCGAATTAGAATAAGGGCGATCAAAAATACCGCCAAAATCACCCGCGCCATGCAGATGGTTGCTGCTTCCAAAATGAAAAGGGCCCAGGACGCTACTTTGAAAAACCGACCGTATACCCTGGAGGCTTATCGAGTTTATTTGAATTTGACTCGCGATAATCGGCTCTCGCATCCGATAATGGCAAGAAATGATAAGGCAAGCAAAAAACTTTTGGTGGTGGTCACCTCCGACAAGGGACTCTGCGGCAGCTTTAACTCCGCCGTGATTCGTAAATCGGCTGAGTACATCGGAACTGATAAAAATATCGACGTGATAACTTACGGGAAATACGCGGGAAATTTTTTCCGGCGTACCAACACTAATATTGTTGCCTCTTTCACCGACTTTCCTGTCCACCCGCACACTAGAGATACCCGCGCGTTAATTAAAACCATGACCGATGCTTATCTTTCGGGCGAATATTCGGAAGTCGCATTTTGTTTTACTTTATTCGAATCTACTCTTAAGCAAGCTCCGACGATTCGGACAATTTTACCGCTAGGCGTTGACCAATCTAACCAGGCTGAGCCGATCGAAGATAAAAACATCACGATTAAATTCGAGCCGTCACCAAAAGAAGTTATAGATTATCTTATTCCCCGCATTTTAGAAACATGGATTTACCAGTTGTTTTTGGAGTCGATCGCTTCCGAACAATCAGCCCGGATGGTGGCAATGAAAAACGCCACCGATGCCGCTTCTGATTTAGTCGAAGACTTAAACTTAACATATAACAGCATTCGCCAAGCTAGTATTACGCAGGAATTGGCCGAAATTTCGGCCGCGGCAAATTCATTCGAAAGGAATTAATATCATGAACAAAGGAAAAATTTCCCAAATTATTGGCGCGGTCATTGATGTCGAGTTCGCTTCGAATCAGCTGCCGGCCATTCTCAATGCCTTAGAAGTTAACACCCCCGGCGGTAAACTGATTTTGGAAGTCCAAACTCACCTTTCTTCCGATACGGTCCGAACTGTCTCAATGGGCTCAACTGACGGACTTTCCCGCGGGATGGAAGTACTCGATACTTCTGACAAGATTAAAGTCCCTGTGGGCGAAGAAGTCTTGGGAAGAATGATTAATGTTACTGGACAGCCAATCGATGGTCTCGATAATATCAAGGCTAAAACATTCTATCCAATCCACCGCGACGCTCCAAAACTTGAAGATTTAAAAACCGAAGCCGAAATCTTTGAAACCGGTATTAAAGTTATTGATTTGATTGCCCCATTTATTAAAGGCGGAAAAATCGGCTTATTCGGTGGCGCCGGTGTCGGCAAAACCATTTTGATTACCGAGCTAATCCGTAATATTGCCGCCGAACACGGCGGATATTCGGTTTTTGCCGGCGTTGGCGAACGAACTCGTGAAGGAAACGATCTGTATCATGAGATGAAGAACTCTGGTGTTTTAGATAAAACCGCCCTTGTTTTTGGCCAGATGAACGAACCGCCCGGTGCTCGTATGAGGGTAGGACTAACTGGTTTAACACTCGCTGAATATTTTCGTGACCAGAGTAAAGACGTTCTACTCTTTATTGATAACATTTTTCGATTTACTCAAGCCGGCTCAGAAGTCTCGGCGTTGTTGGGACGTATGCCGTCAGCCGTAGGATACCAGCCAACACTCGCTGAAGAAATGGGCCAACTTCAAGAAAGAATTACTTCCACTAAAACCGGTTCGATTACCTCTGTTCAGGCCGTCTATGTCCCCGCCGATGATTTAACTGACCCTGCTCCCGCCACCACCTTCGGCCACCTAGATTCAACCATTGTTCTTTCGCGACCACTAACTGAACTTGGGATCTACCCGGCCGTTGATCCGCTCGACTCCACCTCGACCATTTTGGATCCGAGAATTGTGGGCGAGGAACACTACAATGTCGCCCGTGGCGTTCAAAAAGTCTTGCAACGATACAAGGACCTTCAGGATATTATTGCCATTCTTGGCGTCGAAGAGCTTTCTGACGAGGATAAAACTGCCGTTAACAGGGCCCGAAAAATCCAAAAGTTCCTTTCCCAGCCGGTCCACGTTGCCGAAGTCTTCTCGGGCATTCCGGGCGTATATGTGCCGCTCAAAGATACCATCCGCGGCTTCAAAGAAATCCTCGATGGCGAGCATGACGAAAAGTCGGAACAAAGTTTTTATATGAAAGGGACGATAGATGAGGTCAAATGAAGCTTTTTGATTTCAAATTAATCACCCCCGAAGAAACCGTTTATGAGGGTAAAATCGAAGAGGTGATTTTACCGACTTCAACGGGCGAAATTGCTGTTTTAGCCGGTCACGAACCATTGGTAACCATCTTGTCGCCGGGGGAAATTAGAATTGAAACCGGTACGCTTTGTCTGCCAATGGCTTCCTTGGGCGGATTTGCTGAAATTGGCCCAGATTTCGTCCGGGTACTTTCGGACAGCGCCATTGCTACCGATAAGATTGATGCCATTTCCGCCGAAAACGCCAAGAAAAACGCTGAAGCAATCTTAGAAAAAGCGACTGACGATATGGAAGTCGCTGAAGCCAGCGCATCATTGGAGAAAGCGTTATTGCACATAAAAATAGCTAATAGAAAACGAAAGCATCACTAATCGCAACCCTTCGACTTCCCTCGATTTTACTCTCTCGATTGCACTCGGGACAAGTCGCTCGGGGTTATCTCTTTACTTGTGGCGAATTAGATTAAAAAAACTCACCACAAGGGTGAGCGACTTCCCTGATTAGATAACTTCGTATCTAACGGGGCGTATCTTCCCTTGCGGGCTGGACTTGGCACCCTGAGCGATGTCGCAAAGCGACGAGTCGAACGGGTTGTCGGCAGATCATCGGGCCAGCCCCCCCCCGCTATACGCGGGTCCACGGTTAGCGGACCGCTGCACTCTTAATATCAATTTGATTTTTCAATGACATTTTATTTAAACATCTGACGGGGTCAAGCGCTGGCGCGAGCCGCCAGCGCAAAAGCCAATATTGTGGCGGCATTTTTAAAATTGTGATAATATATAAATGTTAAAACTAAAAGTGTAAATGTTATAGCTACACCTTGAAGGAGAAAGTAGAATCTTTTGAGTTTTTATTTACAGTGTTAAGTTTTGAGTTTTTGGCTTTTAGTTTTCTACGGAGGGGCAGAAGTGCAATACAAAGTTCCGCAAAACATTGACCTTGAAGACAAAATCATTGGGCCCTTAACCATGATTCAATTTTTGTATTTATTAATTGGCGGTGTGATTGACTATTTACTTTTAACCTATCTAAAAGGCGGGGTAGTTTTTTGGATATTAGCCATCCCTATCGCCGTAATTGCCTTATCTTTGACATTTATTAAAATTCAAGATCAACCTTTATCCCATTTTGTCAAAGCCGGAATCGCCTATCTCAGATCTCCGAAAATCAGACTTTGGCGCCGTAATGGACTTGCAGTTGAGTATATTCAGGCCAAAGAGATAAAGAAAAAAGTAATTCCTCCTCCGCCCAAACGACGGATTGAAAAAAGCGAGTTAGAGAAACTTTCCCAAATGCTCGATACCCAGCGCGTCAGCGCTGGAAATCCGAAATAATAAATCCGAAATTCGAAATAATATTTAAATTCAAAATTTCAATGTTTCAAAAATTAGATATTCGGCCGTTAGAATTTGTTTAGGATTTCGTGCTTCGGATTTCGAATTTAATTTTAAGGAGGTCTTTTGCCCCTTTTCGGTCCCAAAGAACAAGTTGGTTCCACCCAGGACGCTCTTGCGTTTGCCGAAATTCACGACGACACGATTATTTTAAAAGACGGCAATCTCCGCCAGATTCTTTTATGCGCGTCAATTAATTTTTCTTTAAAGAGCGAACAGGAGCAAAATGCCATTATCTTCCAATACCAAAACTTTTTAAATTCTCTCGACTTCCCAATTCAAATAGTTATGCAGTCAAAAAAACTCGATTTGTCGCATTATTTATCCCACTTGGAAGGCAAGGCCAACAAGCAAACCAACGAACTTTTACGCATGCAAACCTTAGATTATACCGATTTTATTAAAAAACTTATTAATATCGCCAATATTATGGACAAAAGATTTTATGTAGTTGTCCCTTTTATGGTCCCACCCAAAATTACTGCTCCGTCAATGCCTTCAAAACTACCAGGCGCCAAAGGTGGCCCAAAAGCCCCTCAAATGGCCATGACACCGGAGGAATTCGCTAACCATAAAAAAGAACTTGAAAGACGCGTTCAAACTGTTGAATCAGGTTTAGGCGCTATCGGGGTGCGCACGGCCCTGCTTAATACTCAGCAAATAATTGAACTTTTGTATGCCGTTTATAATCCTGAAGAAGCCGCTAAGGAAAAATTAATTGATGCCGACCAACTTTCAGGCGATATTATAGAATCTGAATTATCTAAACCAGTCGAAGAAAAACCAACCCCCCAAGTCGGGGTAAACCCCTCGACTTCGCTCGGGGTAAAGGAGGAAGATGGCGAATCCACCTCCACAAACTAATTCCCAACCGCCCACATCTCAGGCTAGCCCCGTGCCAGCAGCACAAACGCCCGCGCCTCAGGCACAGGCTTCAGCCGCCCCGGCCGAAGTTCCTGTTCAAACTCCGCAGCCAAAACGGGAAACGACCGAACAGATGCAGACGGGAAGCGATTTTTGGCAACAACCCGCAAACAGCGGGGCAGATATTTTAGAGGGCCAAAAAGCCAATATCCCTGATTTTTACCAACAAGGGATGTCCTCGGTTTTAGACTTAATCGCCCCGGCAGCCTATAAAATTGAGCCAAATTATTTACTTTTGGGCAACACCTATGTGAGAACTCTTTTTGTCTTTACTTACCCGAGATATGTCCAGACAAACTGGCTGTCGGGGATTATCAATTTTGACATTACTTTAGATATTTCTATGTTTGTCTACCCGATCGGCACTAAACAAGTGATGAATACGCTCAAGAAAAAGGCCGGCCAGCTAGAATCATCTTTAGCGATTGAACGTGAAAAAGGCCTTGTGAGAAATCCCGAACTTGAAACTGCTGTCCAAGACATTGATTCTTTACGCGACGTTTTACAGCGCGGAGAACTGAGATTATTCCAATATGCCCTTTATTTTACCATTTATGCTAAAACCTTAGATGAACTTAATACGATTACCGAACAATTAGAATCAACTTTGGGAGGAATGCTAATTTACACTCGCCAAACGCTCTTACAAATGCAGCAAGGTTTAAATTCTACCCTGCCTTTAGGAATTGATGAACTTAAAGTAATTCGCAACTTGGACACCGCAGCCCTGTCTACCACTT
The DNA here is from genome assembly GCA_016844295.1 of Candidatus Berkelbacteria bacterium. Lineage (GTDB taxonomy): Bacteria > Patescibacteriota > UBA1384 > UBA12157 > JAENIV01 > JAENIV01. The sequence continues at coordinate 6,863 of JAENIV010000003.1, read as the reverse complement.
TCCCGTTTACATCCGCAACTTTATCTTCTAACGAAGGAATTTTATATGGTCTAAATCGCCATAATAATTCTTTGATTTTATTTGATAGATTCAATTTAGAAAACGCCAATTCCGTGGTTTTTGCCAAAGCCGGCGCCGGCAAGTCCTACGCGGTCAAACTTGAGGCTCTGCGATCATTGATGATGGGCGCCGATGTGATTGTTATTGATCCAGAAAATGAGTACCAAACTTTGTGCGAAGCCGTCGGCGGCAATTTTATGCGCTTGAGCCTTGATTCTGACAAGCGCATGAATCCTTTTGATTTGCCGAAACCCGGCCAAGCGGCATTGGCCGGTTCTTCAGGCGAAGATATTTTGCGCAGCAACATTTCCATGCTCCACGGATTAGTATCTTTGATGATGGGCGGTTTATCCCCGGAAGAAGATGCGGTTTTGGAAAAAGCCATTTATGAAACATACGCCCTGAAAGACATTACGATTGACATAGAATCCCATAAAAATCAGCCGCCCTTGTTAAAAGACCTCCAATCAGTTTTACAAAACATGACCGGGGCGGAGAAATTGGTTCAGAAGCTCTCAAAATATACCGAAGGTTCATTTAAGGGCTTGTTTGATAAACCGACCAATTTTGACTTGGGTAACGGCTTTATTGTCTTTTCCGTGCGCGACCTTGAGGATCAACTCCGGCCCATCGGCATGTATATGGTTTTAAATTACATTTGGCAACGGGTTCGTTTCCACATGAAAAAAAGAATTATGATCATTGACGAGGCCTGGTGGATGATGCAGCACGAAGATTCAGCTCGATTTTTATTTGCTTTAGCCAAACGCTCTAGAAAATATTATCTAGGTTTAACAATTATTACCCAAGACGTTGAAGACTTTTTGGACTCAAAATATGGCCGCACGGTTGTTAATAACTCGTCTTTACAAATTCTTCTAAAACAATCGACAGCCGCGATTGATAAAATTTCCGAAGTTTTTAATTTAACCGAAGGTGAAAAATTTCTTCTTTTGGAATGTGAAGTCGGAGAGGGTCTCTTTTTCGCCGGCTTAAATCATGTCGCTCTTAAAGTGATTGCCTCTTACACGGAAGATCAATTAATTACCTCTGATCCCCGTCAGCTTATGGCCATGCAAGCAGGCACGACGGAAAAACCCGGAGAAGAAGGCGAGGAGAACGAAAATGCGGATCAAGAGTCCGGCGGAATTTAATTTAAAGGATATAAATGGGTGATTTAGATATTAAAGACTTACTTAAATGGATCGGCGCCATTGCCCTCGTTATTATTGTCTTTGCTTTTGCGGTCTTCTGGATCGGTTTTCATAAAGGTGAACCGGGGAATGATGAGAATGGCGGTAGAGGCAACGGTGGCGTCGGGGCTGCTTGTAGCATATTATTTCCTAACGGTGCCGGTTCGGACGATGAAATCGGCTCTGCAATTGACAAGTGGATTGTCCAAAAAAATTCCAGTTCTCCCTTAAAGGGTATGGGGGAAATTTTTGCTGCTAGCGGTCGCGGCAGTGGAGTCAACCCAGCCCTAATCGCCGCTATTGCTTTGAAAGAAAGTAGCCTAGGCACACATATTCCTCAAGACAGTTACAATCCTTTTGGTCGGACAGCGACAGATTCGCAACCCCATGTCGTCGCTAATGGTCGAAAATGGTATAAATTTTCGTCGTTTGAAGAAGCAATTCGAGAGGAAGGCCCTTACATTCAGAGGGTATACATTAGTCAGGGACTAAATATATTGGACGATTTCGTTAAGAAATATTGTCCCCCGAGCGAATGCGATGTTGATACTTACGTAAAACAAATGGCAACCTGGATTAATGAAATGACCGCTTTGGCCAACGGTACTCTGGGAATTGGTTGTAATAGCGAGGGGGGTTGCGGACTAGAAGAAATTGACCTCACAGATGTTGATCTTTCGGGTGGAACGCCAAAATTAATGAAAGGCGCTGCAGGTCAATTCAACCAAATGGCAAAGGAGTTTCATAGCACAACCGGTTCAAAACTGCCGATAACATCTATGTATCGCTCACATCAACAGCAGGTTGATCTTTGCGGATCAGTTCAACCAAGCGGTCATTGTACGAACCCAAATGCTAATCCCCCTGGTACAAGTATGCATGAGGCTGGGTTGGCCTTTGATGCGCGGTTAGAGTGCAAGGGGCATCCAAACGGGCTTTCTAAACAATCTTGGAATACTCTTAACCAAATAAGTAAAAAATATCAGTGGCAATTAAGCAACACCTCTGGCGGGACATATTGCGCGAGGGAGAGTTGGCATTACGATTATATCGGTTTCAAAGATAAATATTGGTATGGACAGCCTCAAATTACAAATGCCATAAATGCCGCTAACAACTGCGAATAGATTGGAGTTATATGAAAAATAAATTTTATATCGGCTTAGTTATCACAATAATTATTGTCGCTATTGTTGGCTTGATAATTTATCTTACCCAAAAAAAGAAAGTTCTCAATCTTACGCCAATAAGTGAAAAACAAATGCTTTTCCTGAGTTTAGATGAGCAAAATAATAAAATATTTTATTTTGGCAATAAAGACAAAAGTGCTTTTTATAGTTATAACATAGGAACAAATGAGATACAGCAACTTTCGGATGTTTTAGACACACCCGATAATGTTATTTGGTCTCCAGATAAAAGCAAAGTTATTCTCAAAGTCACATACAATAAAGATCTTTTTGAAAAGTACGGCAGTGTTTATGCAAATTCCTCAGTTACGGATGGCACTATTACTTTTTGGTTATACGACTTTGATACTAAAAAACTATCTTTATATAACCAAAATATCAGCAATATTGTTTGGTCGAACGATAAAATTGTCTATTCCTATTTCAACCCGGATTCTTCAAAAAACGAACTATATACCGCCGATTTCGATGGTAAAAATTTTGAAAAAATAGATTTTCCTGACCTGGAAGTTTATAATATATTTTATTTAGATTTGGAGAATAAAAAAATGGTATTTGGGGTTAACTCAAGCCGTGAGGGGGGCGAGATAACAATAGATCTATATTCTACTCAAGATTTTCAAAATACTACCCTTCTGATCCAAGGGGCCAACCCCGGCTTGATTACTGTTTCGCCGGATGGCCAACATTATTCTTTTTTTGAAAACAATAATCTTATTTTTAAAAAAACAGTTGATAATAAAGAACTTTATAAAATAAAAAAATTAGTTAGTTCTAAAGTTGGTTGGTCTTCAAACAATCTCGCTCTAGTCTTTTTTACCGAGAACAAAGATAAATACTATCAAATAGCTAAGATAAATCTCCAAGATAACAAAAAAACGGCAATTAAAATTACAAATCAATTTAATGACATCAATGCAATTTTTGTTTCAGAGAAAGCCTTTTATTTTACAAATATGGATATTCTTTATGAACGCGACATCGAATCTTGATGGTTTGGTAAAAATAAGTTAATTTAAACTTAAGGAATCTTTTTAACTGACCTCATGATTTGGTATTTAGGTGAAGATGAGGCAGCCAGTATGGTTTAGAGGTTAAGTTTTAAGTGATTGACAAGCCGCCCTTGTTTATATACCGGCAGCCTAACTCTAACCTACCGACTTATTTACAGGAGGGGTATGAATTCTTCGCAAAATCCTCAAGGCCAAGAAATTGGGCGCGGGAAAGTATCTTTGCGGGGCAAACTTTCGAAGGAAGGGTTTGACAGACAGCAATTAGATAATATTGAAAAATTGGGTAATAAGCCCATCAATGTTAGTGATGCTTTAAAATCTAAGGATTCGGGGAGACCGAAGGACAAAGTCCCCACCAACGTTAAGAGAGAACCTTGGCCGAAGCGTTTATTCGGTTCTAAAAAGGACTCCGAAGACGGAGCAGAAAACAACCAAGCAGAGGGGCAGCCGGCACAAAGTTCTGACAACCAGAAACGAGATGAAAACCAGGAGTCCGAAGATCATGGTGAGGGACAACAAGAAAAAGCAAATGTTGAGGAACAAAATCAGACCCAGCAAGACGAATCTCAAATTCAAGAGCAAGCCGAAGACCAAGCCCAAGAGGAAGGGCAAGAAGCCCAACACCTGAAATTTACTGACCGTCTTAAAAAGCAATTTAGCGATTTCAGAAAGAAACAAGCTGAAAACCTCAAAAAGAAACTCTCCAAAGAAATTATTAAAAAGGCCCTTCTCGCCCTTGTTTCGAATCCCTACTTTTGGGCCGCGGTCGCCATATTTATTTTAATTTTAATTATTGCCTCAAGTTGTTCACGCCAAAGTGGCAAAACACCATACCTTAGCTTGGAAAGAGGTAAAGACGATACCTTGGTTTTGAAATTTTTAGCCGCGGCGGGCGAAAAAGGAGCCCAAAGAGAACTTATTTCCAAACAAGCAGTCGCAACCAAAGACGAACTTAAAAAAATAAACATTACCGACCCTGAGGGTAAAAAAATTGTTGATCAAATAAATGTTTTACTCGATGAGATTGTCACCCTGGCTGATAATACCAACGCCGTTCAAGAACGAGTTAATAAAATTAATGAACTCTTAAATAAACTTGATCAATATGTTCCGAAAAATTCTCCAAGCCCGGGGACTCCTTCCACGAGCCCGAGCACTACGCAAAAAAGTGCCATAGATGTTGCCAGCGCTGCCGACGCCGCCCCCACGCCTTCAACTGCGGCAAACTCGGCTTTGACGAGCGTACGCGCCAAAGTCAACGAAATGCCTAAAATGATTTCCTATTATGAGCGCGGCCACCTGGTTGTTAATCCCAAAGATATTGATTATGCCCGTAACTACAACCTTGACCGCCGGGTTATCCAGATGCTTGTGTATTTAGTTACGCCCACTGATCAAAGCGGGGCCGGGCACGAAAGAATTAAAGTTAACAGGATTAAATTCAGTTACGATACAGAACGTAAGTCCATTTCTAAAGAAACAGATTTCGCCGACAAAGAAGAACCGAACATTTCCGCTCACTTTAGCGGCCAGGCAGCGGATATTACTGAAATTGATTATATTAAATGCACGGAAATAAAACGCCGCCGGCTTTTGAAAGATAAAAAAAGAAAATTGCCGCCTATTCCAATTAAAGTTGCCTGGCAATCAGAAGAAGGCTATGCCAAGACCGGTGGGCCAGAAGCCTTTGGCCAGAATATGCACGAACTCTTTAAAAATTTAGGCACCGGCGCTGTAAACGATCTTTTAATCGCAGAAATTGCTGATGCCCTGGGGATAGAACTTGATCCGACCAAACTTAAGGGCATGTCTTTGGGAGAAATGACTAAATACATCGGGACCGCTTATTTGAAATCCCAACTTGATATTCCCGGCGATTATGAACTTGGAAGCGATTTTAATGATATTGTCACAAATATTGGTCGTTCTTACCTTGCTCAAGCCATAGGCGTCCCGGTAGAAGGGATTCAAGGAGGTACTCCGGATGAAATTACTGAAAATGTCGGTCGGGCAATTTTAGAACAAAAATTGGGCCTTGTTGCCGGTTCATTGGCGGGTAATAATTCCGAAGAGATTTTCTCGTCCGCCGGAAGACGTAAGATTGAGGATAGTTTAAATATTTCCCGAAGTGCCCTGGCAGTTTCTTACTCAGATGCCGCTGGATTTCAGCGCGCCGTCGGCCAAGGCCGAGTGGAAAAATCTTTAGGAATTAAGCCTCAAACATTTTTTGGGACAAATCTTGCGGATTTAAAAAAGCGCCTTACCAAAGAATTATTTGATGTTACTTTCGCAGATCCAGAAACAATTGATAACTGGCTGGGAATTGCTGACGGCTCGACAGATAACTTAATTTCCGGCAAAATCTCTCCTGACGCATTTAATTCTATTGTGGGCGCTAAAGTAATTGAAAAAGAATTAAATATTTATAAAGCCGAAGATAAAAGGGCCGAGGCCTTTGATGTGTCCGTATCAGATTTACAAGGCATGAGCGTCGGCAATAAAAGTTCTTTCGTCGGCATGGGCAAATATACCATCGCCAAAGCCTTTACGGCTTCCGACCCCGAACGGGAACTTTTTATCTCCTGGTTCAATTCAAGAACAAAGCCATCGAATCTTGATGTCGATTATTTGGGCGGCCAACGAGGCCTTAGGCCGGGTGATATTGATAAAATCTTTATTTCGGACTTAGGCAACCAAGTATTCCGGCGCTTAGGCAAGGTGGAAATCATTAACAATCTGGAAGATAATCCCCAAATTGCCCAATCTTTAGAGCCGGTTAAAGAAATACGTTTTTATACGGACCGGTTAAACATTATTCAAGATAACTTTCGCGCTCTTAAAAACAATGCGTCCGACAACGAAATTAAGGCTAAAGCCCAGGAGTCGGAAAATATTATCAGCGGTCTTTTAAGTGATCTTTCGGTAAAATCAATTCAGGACAAAACCAAACAACTTCAATCCAACCTAAAATATATTCAAGATCATTCCCAGAAAGACGATCCTCGCACGCAGGATAGGGTTAAGGCCATTGAAAAAGCCCTTGCGGAAATCATTGAAGGCCGCGAACTCAATGATTTTGATTCCTATTCTGCTGGGTCAATCACGGCGAAAACCGATCCCCAAGTGGGATTGACCAAAAAAGATGTCATTGCGGTTTTAATGGGCAAGAAAAAATTAGAAGATCTGGTTGTCAATATTGGTATGGCCAAATGGGAAAACGAACTTGACCTTCCCGCCGGGACTTTAACTGAAACCTATAAAGGTCTCAAAGATTCAGGTTTGGGTAGCATAGATGAAATTCTTTTGATAAGTATTGGGAAAACCAAAGTTAAAGAATATGGCGGAGCCAACCGGGGAAGCGCCGATCAGGTTGACCGCGACTTAAATATTTCGAGCGGGACAACAGC
>JAENIV010000043.1 GCA_016844295.1 Candidatus Berkelbacteria bacterium | reverse complement strand
TAACTAATTCAGCCAATTCAACTGTTGTTAAACCCTCAATTTCTTTAATTAAATCTTTGAATTTACCGGTTGGTACAGGTTTACCCCGAGATTCATCGAGGGGTTTTTCAACCCTAGGCTGATCAGATTTTGGCTGATTTTCTTCTTTTTTAGGTTCCTTTTTCTGCTCCGGATCCTTTCCTTCGGTGGCTTCTCTGGCCGTAGTATTATCAGTATTGATTGCTTCAACTTCAGCCGGTGTCTCTACAGAAGCGCCGGCAGCCTCTTCAACTTGAGCCCCGATTTGAGCCTTTTCGTCTGGGCTAGAACCAGCTTCTTCTTCTGAAGATTCTTTGTCTAACTTAGTCTCAGCCTCTGATTCTTTTTCGGCTTCTTTTTCAATCTCCTTAACGTCGTTTTCCTCTTCCTTTTTGTCTTCTTTCTGATCTTTTTCGTCTGCCATAATATTTTCCTTTTCCGCTAAACACGGACCCCGCCATGGCGGGGCTAACTAATTTTATACTTTACTTTCTTGGTACTGTTTTAATATATACACTAATGACCGCAAGTTCCCTTGTAAAACATTCACCAAACGATATATTGGGGCATTAAGTGTTCCAACCAATTTCGCATACAACTCCTCTCGACCCGGGAGAGCAGCTAATAGTAAAATCTGCTTTTCGTCAACGTATGAACCATTAACAATTCCGCCGATTACTTTCAAATTTTCAGCGGTTTTACCAAATTCTACGGTTATTTTTGCTGGGATGACTTCGTCTTGTAAACCCCAGACTAATGCTACTGGCTGATCTAAAAGACTATCGCTAACTTCAATATTTTCTTTTTTAAGAGCAATTTTAAATAGAGTGTTTTTAATAATCTGGAAACCAATCCCCTGCTCACGTAATTTTTTCTTTAAATCCCAAATTTCTTTAACTTTCAAACCCTGATAATTAACCAAAACCACGGTTTTGGCATTTTTTAAACCGTCAATAATTTCAGATACTAATTCTTCTTTTTGGGCTCGTGTTAATTTCATATTATCCTTTTGATTTTTTCCGCACTGCGTTCAATCTCTTACAGTATTCTGATGGCAGAAATCTGTAAGTAGATTTCACTACGGCGGATTAACCTCTTCATCTGAAGATGAATTAGGTTTAAAAAAAGTCTCGACACCGCGAGACAATTGGTAGAAACCAGGAACTAGTGACTAGTAACTAGAATTTTCATTCCTAGCCCCTAGTCTCTAATAACTAATCACTATTTTATTGCCTCGATAGGACTTATTCACTTCTTTATATTTTTTTGAGCGGATTCTCGCCTTACCTTGTTTTTCTTTTTTCTTCGGCATATAAATATTATAATATTTTTGTTTATTTGTCAACTTTTAATCAGATTTGGACTTTAATCCCCGGACCCATAGTGGCGCAAATTGTCAGATTCACAATTTTTTCCGATGGTATGACAGATAATAAAGCTTTATAATATTCTTCTAGCACTTTTTCCTCGGCTGACACCTTACCAATAACTTGATGTATATTACCGTATTTATCAGTTTTATATTCTACTTGCCCGCTTGCTAATTCTTTTTTGGTCTTTTCAGGATCGTTAGTAATTGTTCCATTTTTAGGATTAGGCATTTTCCCTTTGGGGCCTAAAATTTTTGCCAAACGAGCGATTTTTGGCATCATCTCCGGTGTGGCGATATAAAGATCGGCTTCGGCTTTTTGGTTTTTTTCAATTTCCAGAACAAGTTTTTCGTCTAAAATTATGGCATTAATTGATTTGCCCGTTGAGTGTGGATATTTAAACATTCCACGCAATATTTCCGGTTTACCTGATTTTCCAAGTACCCTGATATGGACTTCAACATTACCATCGAACTTTGTTAAAGATGTTTTTTTTACTAATGCAAAGGCTTCAGACACATCATATTTTTTAGTTTGATCAATAAGAGCATAAACTTCTTTATATTTTTTTGAGCGGATTCTCGCCTTACCTTGTTTTTCTTTTTTCTTCGGCTCTTCTTTGACACCTTCTGGGTTGTCCTGGGTGTCTTCCATTTCGGATAATTCTTCAACTTTGTGGTCTTTTTTAAACTTTTCCTCTTTTATCTTTTCTTCTACTTTTCCTTTTTTACTTTTTACTTTTTCCTTACCTTTGCCATGGTGTTTGGCAATCGGGCCTCCAATAACTTCTTCATTGGTTTCGCCAATCACAACTGGTTTTTGAGTTCCCATTTAAATCCTTTCGTGGTATTAACGTCCACCTATGGTAGACTTCCACTAATTAATATTAATAGTATTCTCGCTTATACTTTGACTCAAAGAGTCTAACACAAAATCCGCCGTCTTGTCAATTATTTGTTTGACCTGTTCATCATCTTCCTTCTGAAAATCCATTAAAACCCAATCATCTGTGGTAATTTTATCAGATTTACCTACTCCGATTCTAATTCTCCAAAAACTTTCGCCTATTTTATCGATAATTGATTGGACGCCTTTGTGCCCCGCCGAAGAGCCGCCTAAAACTATTCTGATTTTTCCTAATTCCAGGTCAACATCATCATGAATTACCCAAATATCTTCGCTGTCAACTTTCCAATAATCTTTACAAGATAAAACGGCTTTTCCTGATTCATTCATAAATGTTTGTGGCTGGACTAGTTTAATTCTATTATCAAGTTCCCCCATCTCGGCGAAACGAGAGTCATAATGCGGCTCTAAACGAAACACAATCCCTCTTTTTTGGGCAATTTTTTCTAAAATTTGAAAACCAATATTGTGACGCGTTTGCGTATATTTATTGCCGGGGTTACCTAAACCGACAATTAGTCTCATATTCCCGCCTTTGAGAGTATAAATATCCCCAAAAATCCAACTATTGTCGCCAAAGAGGCATCGAGGCCGCTTTCTTGAAATGCCTCAGGCATCATTGTTGAAGCTAACATGGCCAGGATTGATCCAGCGGCAAAAGCCTGAATTGTAGCGTTGGCATGGCTAGACATATTGGCAAAAACCGTATTACCAAGTATAACAAAAATAAATATTAATAATGCAACAAAAATCCAAATTGTCATAATCTCTTTAGCTGTTTTGGATGCCTTTTTCAAATCATAAGCCGATGACATTGCTTCTGGCAAATTGTTTAAAATGATCCCAATTAATACCAAAAAGCCTAAATTTTTATTTACGATTAAACTCGCGCCTAAAGCAATTGACTCGGGAATACCATCTAGAATGGCCGCTAAAATTATCCCCCAACCGGTAGAGTTTTTAGTTGGATAAATCCTTTTATGGCCTCGTCCGCCTATTTTCATAATAATCAAGTCGCCCAAAATAAATATTAGTCCACCAGCAATAAAACCAACTATGGCGTTACCCAATCCGCCGAGTTTAAATGATTCTTCCATTAGTCCAAATGTAAGAGCCCCAATCATTGCCCCAGAGCCCAAGGCGGCAATAATGCCAATAAATTTCCCCTTAACCTTAAAACATGTCCCGAAAATTGCCCCGGTAATTAAGGGTAAAATTGATAAAAAACCATATGTTATTGCTTGACTCATAAATCCCCTTTTTTAAAATTTATAACCCCGGAATATTTAAATCTCCGGCGATTGCTTTCATTTTTTCAGCAGCAATTGCCTGAACCCGCGATAAACTTTCAGAGATTGCCTGGATTAATGCTTTTTCTAAATCTTTTTTTTTGTCCGGCGCAAGCATAGATTCTTCAATATTAATTTCAGTTATATGTTGTTCACCATTAAAAACAACCATCACCTGACCGTCTGCAGCTTTGGCTTCAACCTCAGTTGCTTTTAAATCTTTTTGAATAGCTCTGGCCTTTTTTTGCAAATCGTAAAGTTGTCTTGCCTTGTCAAATGTTCCCATTTTTACTCCTATGTCGCAATTTATTCTATTGCTTTTTACTATTTTCTATTAAATAACTTTCTATGAATTGATCGATATTACCCTTTAAGACATCTTCGGGATTCGTGGAAGTATATTCTGTCCGATGATCTTTCACTTGTTTGTATGGATGCAATACGTAAGAGCGTATTTGATTTCCCCAACCCGCAGATAAATGTTCGCCCCGCAGTTTGATTTCTTCATCCTTTTGCTCTTTTAATTTTAATGCTAATAACTTGGATTGTAAAACTTTGAGCGCCAAGGCTTTATTTTGGAGTTGTGATCTTTCATTCTGGCACGAGACTACAATTCCTGTAGGAAGGTGGGTAATTCGGACTGCCGAATCGGTAGTGTTTACGCCCTGACCACCATGACCCTTGGCACGATAAACATCGATTCGTAAATCCTTTTCCTCAATCCCAACTTCACCAGTGTGAATAATTTCGGGGATAACTTCGACTAAAGCAAAACTCGTGTGTCTGGCCTTGTCAGAATCGAAAGGACTGATACGTACTAATCGATGGACTCCAGCTTCGCTTTTTAAAAATCCAAAAGTATAAGGTCCGGAAATTTTTATCGTCGTTGATTTAATCCCCGCTTCTTCCCCAGGAGATATTTCTAATATTACATATTTAAAACCACGGCGTTCAGCAAACCTTTCAAACATTCTAAGGAGCATTTCCGACCAGTCTTGGGCTTCCGTTCCACCGGCGCCAGAATGGATGGATAATATGGCGTTATTAAAATCGTACTTACCGGATAATGTGGCCTTTAATTCTAACTTGTGAAGATCTTCTGGAGTTTGGGCTTGTTCGAATTCATTGATTTCCTTTTGTAAAATTGCCAGTTCCTGAGTTTTTAATTGTGATTCTTCCTGGTTAGCCCAAAAAGACGGATTATTCATTTCCGTTTCAAGCGCATTAATCTTGGCTGTTTTTCCATCGATTTTTAATAAATTTTTTAATTCTTCTTTGGTTGCCATAGATAAATTATATCTTGAAAAATCACCCGATACAAGAAAACCGCCTTTTGAGGGGCGGCTTTCTTGTTTTTCTATAGTAAAGGTACGATGTCAGCCCTTGGCTGATCGGCCTTGGGCCGAAAAACTATATATTTTCCAGATTGAACCTCTAAGGTCCAATCTTAACATTACTTAAGAAACGATAGATTGGCTAACTGACGCTTGTTACGAATGTAACCGGCGACAGTTGTACCAAGGGTCGCTAAAGCAAATGGAATAGCGACTTCAGCACCCGAGTTTGGTAACTCTTTGGCAGTCGAAGCCTTAGCAACCTGTTTTTGCTGTTGCTGTTGACTTTGACCGTTTTGGGTCTGAGTTTGCGACTGTTCGTCTCCACCCTGTTGCTGCTGTTGTTGCTGACCGTTGTTGTCTTGGTCTTGCTGTTGTTGCTGACCACCATCATTTGAATCTTCATCGCCATCAACAATTTGCTGCTGTTGTTGCTGCTGAGAAACATCAACACTAATATTATTAGTATTGTTGTTTACTGCAGTGCTTGAACTTGAGCTCGAACTAGAACTGTTTGAAGAACTAGTAACCGAGCCTGAGTTAACGTTGGAACTTCCGGCATAAGCGCTCGCAGTTCCTGAGCCAGAGTCTGCTTCTGCATAAGCATCAGCATTCGCGACCACAGGGAAAGCTAAGGCGATTAAGCCAGTTCCTAAGGTAATTAATAATTTGTTCATTTTACTTCCTTTTCCGCTAATCGCGGACCCACCCTGGGTGGGCTAATTAAGATAGTTTTTTCGACCTTGATAATTATTCTCGACTCTGTGTTTTACCGAAGTAAAACGCAGGGTGAGCCTCCCCACCCTTTGGGGTGAGGAGGTAAGACACTGGCGCTTGGCCGCCAGTTACTGCTGTTGCTGCTGCTGATCGACATCGATGCCGATCGTGTTCGAGTTATTGTTCGTCGCGTTAGACTCCGACGAACTTGAACTCGCAGCAGCACTGTTGGCTTCGGCCGAACCACCTTGGTTGGTGGTCCGATCGGGGTTCCGCAGAATCACCCCGAACGAGAAGATGCCCTTGTAGGTGGCCTCTGTGCGCTCGGGACTTCCGAGCATCACGTAAGGCCGGCCACCAGCGGAGAGCATGATCACGCGGACCTCCTTTGCCCGAGAAACGGGCACGAAGGCTGTCGGCGCGTTCACATACGTCTTGTGCTGCTGGCAGAAGAGCTGATACTCTCTCCAGAGCTTCTGCAACTCGCCCCTGTTATGACAGTAGGGCGCGCGTAGATGCTTCACAGGCGACTCGGCCTGTGCCATCTGGCGCATCGGCTCCCTGATTTCCTCAGGGAAAGTAGCCAAATTCCGCTCCTGTTCAGCATCGAGCCGGACTGTTGACCACTTGGTGAACACCGAAGCCTCCACAACCCACTCAGGCAGGAGATCTCGATAGTCGAGACCCTGCATGAAGGATGATGGGGCACTGGTGTAGACCTGGTTACCCTCGACCTTCGTGATAGGGAATGGCGCATACTGATAGCCGTCCGAGTAGAAGGCGAGGATCTTCCCTGCCTTGGGTGCAGAGCCGCTGGCGGGGCGTACATCCGTGAAGACGCTTCCGTCGGAACATACCAGGTCGAAGGAGGCCCTCACGTTCTCTTCGGCAGGGATCACTTGGGTGAGCGCCTTGAGACCCCAGTCGTGGAGCTCCTCATCACTTGCGTTCCCCATAGCGACCACTACCTCGGGGAGGGTCGGGGCGACCGAAATCGCCACGGAGTCCTCCGAGAAGAGGTGGTACTTGTCCCTCTGCGGAAACGCGAGGTACAGATAGTAAGTCCCCGGCGCCCAACCTGTGGTGTCGAACTCGACGCGGGCATACCTGCCCTTATACTCGCCTAAGTCTTTCAACCCGGCGAAGTCGTCATCGACGTCCCACTCTTTGGCATCCCGTCGCTGGCGCGCCCTCTACCGATCAGTTTCACGAGAGTAGGCTACCGCAAGCGTCGGGTCAGATACGAAGACACGGAAGCGCTGGGCCTTCATGTCCCCGTACTTCGCCAGGATGTCGGCCTGCACGGTCGTGCCGGCATAGGTAATGTCGCTCTGTTGCCAGAACTTCATCCCGAGTGATGTCAACTCCGCCCATTCCTTGGGGTAGAAGTTGGCCACGCCGATGTCGGCGTGCGGCCGAATGGTTGTCCGCTGCTTCCCCTGGAGGTAGTCCATCGGGGAACTCAGCACACTCGCCTGGGCCGCGATAGCCGAGACGAGGACCAACAGGACGATGAGAGTCAATGTGCAACGCGTGCGAATCATGATCTTGCCTCCCGGGCACAGATGTTGTATACGCGTATGTGTTCGAAACAGGGTCCAAGCTGTTTCGACCATCATGCTAGCCAAGACCAGGGAAGGAGGGGCAGACTCTATAAGTTTTGAGTCTTCTCTCCACAGGTCTCAGCCAGCAGGAAAGTCAAAACGTTACTCTGAAAAATGAAAATATGGTTCAAAAAAGAAGGCCTACCTTATCTTAGCCTCCTTTAATTTTCAATTTTCTTACCTTATTGTGAACCTGTAATTATAGCATAAATCTATCTAAAAGTCAATCCCTTTTATTAATTGGGTGAATTCAGGTCACAATGCA
>JAENIV010000042.1 GCA_016844295.1 Candidatus Berkelbacteria bacterium | reverse complement strand
AAGTCGGATGGGCTCTAAATATCATCAAGACCTGCTCGGTCCGATGTCCAAGAGTCCCGACGCATAGATAGATATCGCCCAAACAAAACCTGGCTTATCGATTGCTTAAGGCTTTTTTTGTTGATAAAATGTTATTGAATACATAAAGGAGGGGATATTAAAAAAATACCGTTCTATTATTTAGTAATAGTCTTAGGTCTCTTTTATATAGGTTTTTTCTATTTTACGGGTTCAAATATCGGATTATTCGGATCTTTGGTTATTTTTATTATCGCTTGTATATTTGGAATTGTCCCTTGGGTTATTTATCGCTTTTGGCGTAAACCCAAAAGAAAATTTTCAAAAGTTATTAAATTTGCTTTTTTAACGATATTTTTGCTCATAATGTTTTTCGATTTGGTCTATGGTGGAGTTTATTTATCTCGATTCGCTTCGGATAAGCAGAAATTGACTCCAGACGATAAATATTTGGTTATTATGGTGGCCGACGGAGCCAGTTTAGTTCAAGCGAAAAAATTATTTATGAGTGGTTTAGACGACCAGTCAAATTATTTAACCACTATCAGCCAGGCTTTTCCTAATATTTCAAAATATTTTATTCAAAACGGATCTTTCACTGCCAATGGTGTTGCAGTTTGGCCGTCATCGAGTATCCCGGCACACACAGGTATTGTCACGGGTTCATACCCACGAAATACCGGGGTAATGGGGCAAAGGCAATTTGATCCGGTTGAACGAAAACACACCTCATATATTGGCTTAGGTATACTTCAACACGCTAATATTTTAAACAAAAATATTAAAACTTTATGCGAATATTTTCCTAAAGTAAAATCAGCTGATGTGTTACAAATTGCCAATAGGGGGTGCTCTTTATTTATTCCTGGTACACCCCACGATGAGCAGGTCGTTCGACGGGCAAAACAAGTAGTGAATTTGGGCGATTTTTTAAGCGGTACGAGTAAAAAAGAAATCCCCAAAATCGTAATTATGACATTGCCTGATATTGATCATCAAACCCACAATAGTCTATTATCAAACGAAAAATCAGTTGATCTGTATTTAAAGATGGATAAATATGTAGGGGAAATTTTTCAATTATATAAAGATAAAGGAATATTCGATAAAACTTTGTTTGTTCTGGCATCGGACCACGGAATGGGTGAAGTTAAGAATCATGTAACACTAGATAACATTATCAACGACATGCGTTTTAATACATTCAAATCGCTCAAGTGGTCTCTGATTCCTGCCTGGGGTAGTTTTGAAGCGAATTTTTATGTAGGGACTAAGGCTAAGTTTAATAATGATTATAATTCAGTTTCCTTATGGGGCGGCAATAGCGACGGGTTAATATATATTAAAGGCCAGGAAAAAGATGTATCGGGAAAAGTGATTCGTGAAAGTTGGGATATTAAAACAACGGATGAAATGCTCTCTCAATATCATATTGGAGGGACGGATATTAATGTTATCGAGCGAATGTTTGAATATTCTCCCGGAATAGGCTTGGTATTTACTAACCCCAGACAAGATGTTTTTAACGTCTATTCTCGTAACGGCCAAGCGACCATTAAAGAAAGAGCGAATGGGAGTGTTAAAGAATTCCAATACACGGTCGTCAAAGGTGAGGATCCTCTGGAGTACATACAAAATCCAGAAATTAAAAAACACATCGATAGCAAAGATTGGTTAAGTGATTTAGAATGGCTTAAATTAACGTACCTCGAACATTATCCGGATGCAATTAGGCGAATAAGTTATTCTTTCGAAAATAAAAATTCCGCTACTTTACACATTGTTGCTACCGACGGTTGGGACTTTACACCTTATTATGTCGCAAAAAACGTTTTGGTAGGTTCTCACGGAAGTCTTAATAGCCAACAGTCTTTAGTACCAATTATGTTTTATGGTCCCGGCGTTAAAAAAAGCGAAATGCCGTATGCGCGTACAGTCGATATTTTACCAACAATACTGAAATATTTTGATGTTGCTTCAACAAGCATCGACGGCGAACCATTGCCCATTTTTGAAGATGATGTCAAGAATAAAAATGTTATAGATTCGAAAGTATCATATGATCAAAATAATCTCACACAAGACGGAAATATTAGTTTCATCCTGGAAGATATATATGCTTCTTATGATAAGAGAATCGTACAGATTAATGATCTAAGTGGACAAAAAGATATTTTACTTGAAAGTGTCAAGGATGCGTTGCCAATATTAAACGAGAAAGTAAATATAACCGTTAAATTTGATAGTTTTGATGTTAGTGCTCGGCAGATGATTTTAAGAAAGATTTATGTAGCTGAAAATAAGGAAGGTGAAACTTTCCGTTTTAATGTTGATACTAGAAAATTCGAGTTATGAAAAAAATACTAATTGTATCTTTAAAAGCAGGCAATGGACATGTTCAAGCGGCCCGGGCGATTGAGGTGGCTCTCAAAGAAAAACATCCTGATTTCGAAGTTAAAAATATTGATTTATTAGATTATGCGAGCATTCTGTCACGGGAATTTTATGGAAATTGGTATATGGACTTGGTCAATGCCGTGCCGAAGTTTTACGAATTTATGTATGAACGACTGGATGCCCGATCAACAAAATTAAGACTACTTTCCGATCGAATGAGCGCTCAAAAATTCCAAAAATTTGTTTTTAATTTTAACCCAGATTTAATTTTTGCCACTCATTTTGTACCGGGGAATTTACTCACCTTTTGGCGAGAAAAATATAAAAAAAATTATAAAATAATTACTACTTTAACGGACTATGAGGCTCATCCATTATGGATAGATAATAAATTTGACCTTTATACGGTTGCCTCAGAGGAAGTAAAAGACCAAATGATAAATCTTGGGGCAGAAAAAGAAAAAATATTTGTAACTGGCATTCCCATTGATAAAAAATTCTCCCAAAAATTTGATAAATCAAAGATTTTTTCATCCTTAGGACTAGAAAATAAGTTTACCATTGCCTTATTTGCCGGTGCTTTTGGGACAGGTCCAATGATCGACATTTTTCAAAATATTTTAAATTTAAATTTAGATTTTCAAACGATAATTGTGGCCGGGAAAAATGAGGATTTAAAAAATAAACTTATAAAAATGTCAGAAGGCAAAAAAACAAAAACGACAACATTGGGGTTTATAGACAATATGGAAGAAATAATGGCTGCCAGCGACATTGCCGTTTCAAAAGCGGGCGGATTAACAGTCTCGGAAAGTCTAGCCATAAATTTGCCTTTGGTAATTATTAATCCTTACCCCGGCCAAGAAGAGGCTAATACTAAATACTTACTTAAAAATTTATGCGCTTTTAAAGCCGATTCTCCTTCTGACACGGCTGAATTAATTAAAAATGTTTTAAAAAAACCTGAATTAATTAAAGAAATGCGTGCAAATATCAAAAAAATCGCCAAACCCAATGCGGCTTTTGAGATCGTCGAGCTAGCCGAAGGATTTCTTGATTAAATTTAAAAATCAGATATAATTATCGAAGAGTTACATTCCCGGGTCGCCATGTCATTCGACATGGCCATATCGGATGATATGGTCGAATGATAGGGTCTAATATGTATTATGTTTATATTCTTCATTTGAAAAAAGATAATAAATTATATACTGGTTCAACTTCCGATTTACGCAAAAGACTGAAAAATCACATTAGTAATAAAGTGTTATCTACCCAAAATAGAAATCCAGCATTAATTCATTATGAAGTATATATTTGCAAATCTGATGCGCAGCGAAGGGAGCGTTTTTTAAAAATGACTGAAGGTAAAAGATTGCTAAGACAACAAATAAGGGATATATTAATAAAGATAAAATATATTTAAAATATTCCCGGGTCGTCTAATGGTAGGACGGTGGCCTTTGAAGCCGCTAGTCTTGGTTCGAATCCAAGCCCGGGAGCTTTGCGCAGGAGTTCTTGGTGACCGGTTCCCGTCGAAGTGCATATGGTTTGGCAGGATCTTTGAGGAATCAAAAAGACTGCCAAAATCCTCAATTCCAATCGCACTCTGACGCTGGAATCGAACCGCCGAGATTTACATATTATGTCGTATAAACCATTTGGTCTTTGAGGAAGATTTTTGTTTTAATGCCGTATAACAATTCGCGTTTTTCTTCTCGAGTGCCATTTTTCAGTACGTATTTAGCGTATTTTTTAATATCCACCTTAGAAATTTTAGTGTCGATCTCTTGACCCAAGATGCCATTGGTAAATTTTTCATATCTTTGGATCTCATTGTGCAGTTGTTTTCTGGTACCAAATTTAGAGGCGTCTAACTTATCAATTAGCTGCTCAAATTGCTCAACGAGGTATTCTTCTCGAATGTAGGGCTGCTTACAATCTCGATTTCGAGCCCCGGTGCAATGATAGTAGATGAATCTGTGCTTGCCACCGTCTACCAGCGATCTGAATTTCTCTTCGGCTGTTACTCCCGAACCGCAAGCGCCGCATTTTAAGATCTTAGTGAAATTAAAGACTTTTGTGCCTGGTTTAGCCTTGGGTGCAATCGCTAATCTTTCTTTAACTTGCTGGAAAAGCTCTTCGGAAATGATTGATTCGTGGTTAACTTTATACCATTTATTGGTACCAATTGGATACTCGAACTTACCACAATAATAAGGGTTGTTTAAAATAGCGTATAAACTGCTTAAAACAACTTTAATGCCCGTCCTAGTGGTAAATCCGGTGCTACCAAGCCATCTTAAAATACTTCGGCCGCTTTCACCGTTAGCGGTTCTTAAAAAAATCTCTTTAATAATTGGCGCCTTCTCAGAGTCCAGGTAAACTCTTTTTTGGCCCTTATCACCACCTTTATCATTGAGATAACCCAGAGGGGTTACACCCGGCCTGAACCCCATCTCGCATTTGGCTTTTAGACCTCTTTTTACATTTACTGCCTTATTGTCGTTTTCTAGTTTAGCTTGAGATCCTAAAATCATTAACAAAAACTTATCGTTTGGTGAATTGGTAAAGATCTGATTATACGTTCTTATCTCTATCAGGTACTTTTGATCCATTAAATCGACCATCACGCCCAAATCGCCGGCATTTCGGCTCAATCTGTCCGGTGCCCATGTCAAAATCCCCTGAATCTTATCTAATTTGATATCATCTATCATTGTCTTAAAAACCGGCCTTTCGCCAGAATCTTTGGCTGAATGGCTTTCTTTTCTAATATCAGCCACTACTAAATCATCTCTTTTGGCGATTTCCATCATTTCTTTAACTTGAGAATCGATCGAAAGCGCCTGTAATTCGTCTCTTTCGCACGATTTTCGGGCATAAAGGCAGAATTTTATCTTTTTCCCTTGTGGTAATTGTGATTGCATCTTAAGGTAAGGAATGACAGATATGGTTAAGGAAGTCAAGGACAATTTTTGAAAAACGTCCAGAATCGCTCCAAACCAGTAAAAGCTTCCAAAATCTATTTTATTATGCTAAAATCAGGTTAGTATTGTACATTGTTTAATTCAGCCTAAACCCCACTTCTTGTGGGGCATGGCACAAAAAACCCACTACAGGATAATTAGCTCGTCGTCAGAGCACCTGTAGTGGGTCGTATCCCGAAAGGGATATGGGTTGATCGCAAGATCATCGCTGGCGGCGGGCTATTTTGTATCTACCGCCCCCATCGTAACAACTCAATAGCAGGAGATAAATGAGCATAATTATTACAAAAAATGGCAAAAATGCCGAAAAAATTGATAAATCTGGTTTCGCTTACGAAGATCGCTTACAACAATACATAGATGATAATCCTGAAAGCATTCCTTTATACGAGATTAAGGAAGATATTCGGGTATTGGTACTTGCGAGAGAATTTGAAACAGGTAGCGGACCAATTGATGCGATTGGAATCGATAAAGATGGCGACATCTACGTAATCGAAACAAAACTCTATAAAAATGCAGACAAACGCAAGGTCGTTGCTCAAGTATTAGATTACGGAGCGTCTCTTTGGAAATCTTCAATTGATTTTAGTATTTTTACTCAACAAATTGATGCTTATCTTGATAAAAAATCAAACCAAAATACCGCTCAGAAAATAAAAGATTTTTATGAGGTAACTGATGAAGAAGTTACTGCAATTTTGGAGCGAGTCCAAGACAACTTGAACCATGGTAAATTCAAATTTGTTATCCTTATGGATCAATTGGATAGCCGGCTTAAAGATTTAATCCTATTTATAAATGAAAACAGCAAGTTTGATATCTATATGGTTGAATTTGATTATATGGCGCTGCGGTTAAAAAAGATATTAATGTAGCTTCCCATGGCCAAAACAGACTAATTACAAATGATGAATTTTTTAATTTAGCTCAAGAATTCGGACAGACTACAGTAGATAGGTTACAAACCCTGTATGATCTTGGTCAAAAAGATCCATTCTCATTCTATTGGGGCACAAAGACATTGAACATCAAAATAAAGATTGATGGAAATTTTTATAAAGTGATAGAGATTAATCCAAATGGAAAATTCTATGTAAACTTTCTTGAAGGAGAACTAAGAGACAGATTATCGAAAACATTATTGGCAAATATTGACCAGATATTTGACTTAGAGGGACTTCAAAACAATCCGGATAGAAAATTTAAAGGAGCGCTAAAAGCTTTGGCAGATGTATCTGAAGAAGAATTTAATGAATTTGTAGAATACCTAAAAAACACTGCCAAAAAGTTAAGCCAAAAACAGGAGGTATAATGCATTGTCCAAAATGTGGTTCAATCATCAAAGATAAAGCAGAATCTTGCAAATTTTGTAAAACAACAATCACTGCCGCTGACAGAGAAAAAGAATTAAGTCTAAGGCCAACACCCAGGCCCAAAGAATTGAAAGAAATTAAAAACACTTGCCAAGGATGTGGTCATACTTGGTTTTATGACAGATCTGACCAATTAAAAAATTTCGGTGAGAAAATGGATGTCGTCTCTGATGATTTGGTAAAAACATCTTGTTGTTGTTTATTCTTTCCGCTCGGATTTTTAACATTCTTGATTCCTAAAAAGAAAGTTATTGATCTAAACCGCTGTCCCAAATGCGGCTCCAAAGCAATCAAGAAAGAGACCGTTACTCATAATATTTAAAAATGTAAAGATTGATAAGCTAACTCTTTTGAGTTTATAGTAAGATTGATTGTAGGATTAATTCTGGCGATTTTTTTAACGTTGATCGCCATTCCGATTGGAAATGCTAAAGCCGAGGTCACGGCACCGTATGCTGGCAAAATGATTGCTTTAGACGCCGGACACGGAGGAAGCGACACCGGAGCGGTTAATATTGCAAGTGGATTACAAGAAAAAGTTGTTAATTTGGAAGTTGTCTACGCTTTGAAGGAAAAATTGGAAGATTCAGGTGCGACCGTAGTTTTGTCACGCGTTGGCGATGAAACGATTATTTCGCGTAAAGAACGAGTTGATATTGCCAAAGCCAAATGTGCGGCCTATGGTCGAAGCTGCGATATTTTAATTTCCGTCCATCACAATGGTTCAACCGACCCAACCGTTGATGGTACATTAACTATCTATAATGGTAAGCTTGATAAACCTTTGGCTTATATTATTCAGCCTACGTTAGTCAGTGCCTTGGGCACAAACGATTTGGGTTATGAGTGGGGTGGCTATGGAATGACCGTTCGTGGTCAGTTGGTATCCGCGAAGCCGCACAATATATCTCCGGTACGCGCAAAAACCAAGAAGTCCAAGCCCTTTATGATGGGATTGGATCTTATTTTACAAGCAGGCCGAGCAAAAGAAAATAGTCCATCAAAGAAATAAATATAATAATCAATTTCTCCTGTTTACCAACCGCTCTACAGGTGGTATGATTATGATGATAAATTGTGATTAACAAACGAATTTTTATGAAGAACAATAATGATCAAAAATTAAAATATCCCGATGATTTCATTGATAAAATCATCTATGGTGATGCAATTAAAATAATGAGGCAAATTCCCGACGGATCTGTCGATTTAGTAGTAACTTCGCCCCCCTACAACCTAAAAAATTCTACTGGTAATGGGATGAAAGATGGCCGTGGTGGTAAATGGGCAAATGCAGCTCTTCAAAAAGGTTATTCCACT
Organism: Candidatus Berkelbacteria bacterium; assembly: GCA_016844295.1. Classification (GTDB taxonomy): domain Bacteria; phylum Patescibacteriota; class UBA1384; order UBA12157; family JAENIV01; genus JAENIV01. The sequence continues at coordinate 410 of JAENIV010000042.1, read as the reverse complement.
TACAATGATTGCATGCCTCATGAAGAATATACAAAATGGCAACGCAATATTTTAAAAGAGACGATGCGAATAATCCCTGAAACCGGAGCCATATTCTATAACCACAAATGGCGAGTTCAAGCCGGATTACTTCAGGATCGACAAGATATTATCGACGGCTTTCCCGTACGGCAAATTATTATCTGGAAGCGGAAGGGTGGGCTAAATTTTAACGCGGGATATTTCTTGCCAACTTATGAAGTCATTTATTTAATTGCTAAGCCAAAATTTAAGCTAACGCCAAAAACAAATGCTTACGGTGACATTTGGGAATTTACGCAGGAAATGAGAAATGAACATCCCGCGCCATTTCCGGTAAAGCTAATTGATAGAATCATTTCTTCTACTGACGCTAAAATAATACTCGATCC
>JAENIV010000041.1 GCA_016844295.1 Candidatus Berkelbacteria bacterium | reverse complement strand
TCGACGGGTAGCTGGTCTGAGAGGATGATCAGCCACAATGGGACTGAGACACGGCCCATACACCTACGGGTGGCAGCAGTTGGGAATATTGCACAATGGGCGACAGCCTGATGCAGCGACGCCGCGTGAAGGAAGAAGGCCTTCGGGTTGTAAACTTCTTTTTTAGGGGACGATTGTGACGGTACCCTAAGAATAAGGACCTGCTAACTACGTGCCAGCAGCAGCGGTAATACGTAGGGTCCGAGCGTTGTCCGGATTTATTGGGCGTAAAGAGTATGTAGGTGGCTTGGAAAGTTGGATCTTAAAGCCCCGGGCTCAACCCGGGTTCTGGATTCAATACTTCCTTGCTTTGAGGATAGCAGGGGCAAGTGGAATTAGCGGAGTAGCAGTGAAATGCGTTGATCTCGCTAAGAACACCAATAGCGAAGGCAGCTTGCTAGGCTATCACTGACACTGAGATACGAAAGCGTGGGGAGCGAACGGGATTAGATACCCCGGTAGTCCACGCCGTAAACGATGCAGACTAGCTATCAGAAGTATCGACCCTTCTTGTAGCGTAGCTAACGCGTTAAGTCTGCCGCCTGGGAAGTACGGCCGCAAGGCTAAAACTCAAAGGAATTGACGGGGACTCGCACAAGCGGTGGAGCATGTGGTTTAATTCGACGATAAGCGAAAAACCTTACCAGGGATTGACATCTAGGAAAGGCCTAAGAAACTAGGCCGTGCCCGCAAGGGAATCCTAAGACAGGTGTTGCACGGTTGTCGTCAGTTCGTGCTGTAGAGTGTGGCCTTAAGTGGTCCAACGAACGAAACCTGTATCCTGTGTTGATTTTCACAGGAGACTGCCGTAGTTTATACGGAGGAAGGTGCAGATGACGTCAAATCAGCGTGACTCTTACACCCTGGGCGACACACGTGCTACAATGGCAGAGATAAAGAGTAGCAAGACGGTAACGTCAAGCCAATCTCATAAAAACTGCCTCAGTTCGGATTGAGGGCTGCAACTCGCCCTCATGAAGTTGGAATCGCTAGTAATCGTGGGTCAGCACACCACGGTGAATACGTTCTCGAGTCTTGTACACACCGCCCGTCAAGCCAGCCGAGTCGGCGGGGCCCGAATTCCGCGAATGCGGGACACGGCCAAGTCGGTGAGGAGGGCTAAGTCGTAACAAGGTATCCGTAGGGGAATCTGCGGATGGATCACCTCCTTTCTAGGGAGTAAACACCTAGCCCGTCTCGCTTGATACGAGACGCGGTATAGTGTCGATCGCGGAGATATACATTAGTTATAGTCAGCGTTTCTTGCAACCGCAAAAATACTGAAAGAAATATTAAACGATGTCTCTTTCAGTTAAATTTTCAAAAAGAGGCCTGTCAAAAGGCTTCTTTTTGGTATATTAACAGAAGGGAGAATGGCTCAAGGGTGTGAGCCATTCGGATATCTAACCAAAATAACCCCACTTCGGAAGTGGGATGAAAATGGTTAGATTTTTTTGAAATCTCTTGAAAAGTTCTCGAAAAAGGGGATAATTTAATTAGAAGCGCGAGATCGCGTTTGGAACATTGAGCTCGGCCTGGGAGGTCAGAATGTCATTAGTAGGTTTGGGGATCGGACATTACGATCCGATTCGAGACGCGGTGTAGGACTGGATCAATCGCGACGCGGACCGGGAGAAGTACTTCCAGACGTCGTGGGGGAAAGTCGTTCGGGTATGGATGCTTTGCAGCACGTGGGTAGATGGCCAGTGCTGCCGGTACAACCGGTGGTATGCGAGGCGAGCTCGTCGACAGCGTTTCCGCCGGCTATTCAGAATCGGTCAGGTGCCATAGAGAATGGGAGGCGGCGATGCGGATCATCCAAGCATTTGGTGCGCTTGCCATGCTGGTGTTGTTTCTCGGCTTCGGGATGGTGTTCGGCGCTAAGACGAAGGGATAGGAGGAGGAGATGAGACCGAAGGAAGAAACCAAACCGGATGCTGACCATGGCACATCTGGTGCGGTAGTCGTGACTGACAATCGGGGGGGGCAAGGCGAAGCCACTTCTGCGTTTGATGAATGTGTGGCTGCTCTGAGAATTGCTTCACGGTTGCCTCGCGGGAGGTGCATCGTGGGGGATGGCGGTAGTCATGCCCTTAATCAACGATGGAAAGCGTTGAGCGGTAGAAAATAACGATCGTCAAATCATTTATCGAGCATACATTCTAAGAAGGCCTACGGGCCTTCTTTCAGAATCAAATAGTTTTTATCCAGGTTCGTGGTATAATATTCTGGAAATACTGCTTTAGGAGCAGAAACCATGCTCTTTGAAAGTGACGCGATTCCGGTTGGAAGCACAGTGAAACTTAATAAGGCGATTGCCTGTATTCCAATTGATTCTGATCTAACATTCCATCTGGCAAAAGACGACATGGGGATTATCAGCCACCGCCAACAAAAAAGCGATTTCTACGAATATCGGGTATACATGTATCGAACTAGGGTTTTTGTGGAAATTGTCCACGATGATCTTGAAATTGTCAAGCGATACAACCGGTCCTCTTAGAGGGCTTCAACAGTAGGCCCTCTTTTCATAGGCGTAAAACTGGTATAACATAACTCTATTATGATATATCGCTTCGCGTTATAACATAACTCTATTATGATATATCGCTTCGCGTTAAACATAACTCTATTATGATATATCGCTTCGCGTTATAACATAACTCTATTATGATATATCGCTTCGCGTTATAATATTTATATCCATATGAAATCCAAAGGATTTTTTTCTTTTTTGAAAAAACATGTTGAGCAAATAATCGTCTTTTTACTTTTAGCCGGGTTTTTGCTTTTTTATTTATATATAATTTCTAAAACGTTCTACATAGATCCGGAAGGTAATATCCGCACGGCTTTTTCCGGGTTTGGGGACATTCCTTTACATTTAAGCCAAATCACAAAATTTGCTTTTGATAAACTAAATAATTTGAATGAGCCTATCTTCGCGGGCAGTAAACTTCAATACCCGTTTTTAATTAATTTATTTAGCGGACTATTACTCCGGCTCACAAACTCTTGGACTTTTTCGGTTCTTTTACCGCCCATGCTTTTAAGCGTTGGAAGTTTGATATTAATGTATTTAATTTACAAACGGTTTTTAAAAAAATCTTTGATTACTTTTTTAGCAATTATCGTTTTCTTTTTCGGATCAGGCATGGGTGCTTATCGTTATATCGAAACAGCCGTAGTTGAAAATCAAAGCGCCCGACAGGTTTTTGACGACTTGCTTGTAAATAATCGCTCGACAATAATCGAATTAGATAAAATTTACCCGGATCAAAATATTGTCTACGGCGCACCCATTACGTTGACAATTCATCAGCGACCGTTTTTTATCGGATTTTTCGCATTTGTACTTTTAATGTTTTTAATGATTAGAATCTTAGACGGTTCAAAGTCAAAATTTACATTAATTTTAGCTGGGATTGTTTACGCTCTCATGCCGATTGCCCATATGCATACGTTTATTGCCGCGACTATTTTATTAACTTTAATTTTTATAATACAAGTTGCCCGGCGCCACGAGCCAACGGTCGGGAAGATATTTTTTGTGGTATTAATCGGGGTTATTTTGGCGTTGCCCCAGGTAATTTATTTAACCAGCGGCAAAGACGTTTTACATTCGAGCGCCAGTTTTATTTCTTACCGCCTGGGTTGGATGACAGAACCGTCAATCGGTTCCATTAATTTTGGCAGTTCTTTACATTCAGTATTTACCAAAGATTTTATAAAATTTTGCTGGGTAAATTTTGGGATTATTTTACCACTATTCATTCTGTGTTCTCTTGGGGCATTTTTACCCCAAAGATTTTTAAAAAAATATCTAAGTAGTGATGAAATATATTATTTTAAATTATTCAGTTTCTCGGGCCTTATCTTGTTTCTCTTAGTCCAAATGTTTAGATTCCAGCCTTGGGATTTTGATGATAATAAAATTTTAATTTATTATCAATTTTTCGCTGTCCCGATTATATTTTTCGTATTAAAAAAATTATTTGATACTTGGAATGTTGTTGGAACGTTAATAATTATTTTATTTTTTGTCGTTGCATCTTATTCCGGAGTTGTTGATCAAGTTTTTCGAGTTGGCGTTGAACCCAATACCATGCCGGTTATATTTGAACAGAGCGCCCGAAATCTTTCGACATACATTCTAAAAAATATTCCTGAAAATGATCTGATTTTAACCGGCACAACACATTTAAATCCGGTGGCATCATTGGCAGGTAGACCGGTTTTAGTCGGTTTCCCCGGCTGGCTCTGGACGCGCGGGATTGACTACTCTCAGAGAGAGCAAGATTTAAGGATATTTTATTTAGATCCGCTTAAAAGCAACTGGGTTATAAAAAAATACGACTTTAAATATATTTTAATCGATAATCAAGCGGTTTCTGAATTTAAAGCCGACCGAGATATATTTGATAAGTATTTCTTAATAATTTTTAGCCAGGGGCAGTATACTTTATATAAAATAAAGTAGGTGTTTATTTCTCCTGTTAATTCTGTTATAATATTATTGTTGTTGAGAAAATTTTATGGGCGACTAGCTCAGTGGTAGAGCGCGTCTCTGATAAAGACGAGGTCGAAGGTTCGATACCTTCGTCGCCCACCAAGCAAAATTATGACTATTACACCTCACTTTTTAGCCGGATCAGCGGTGGCTACGGCCGCCACCAGTAACATCTTTGTGGCTTTTTTACTAGGTTTTATTACCCATTTTATCTTAGATGCCATTCCGCATCTTGACCCAGGCACATTTCATCACCTTAGAATTCCGGGTTACAAAAAAGAGATAAATTTGGAGATAGTTCACGCCGAAGACAAACCCTGGCCGGAATGGATATATGTTTTTGTAGCGGTTGAGTTCATAATCACTGCCTTAATTGTTATTTTACTGTTTAAAGATAGGTCTAATTTTGAGGTAATTATCGCCGGCGGGTTTGGGGGAATCTTTGTTGACGCGATGGATAATCCGGTTTTTAACTTTGTTTTGAAATGGCCGGTGTTTAGACAAATCCACTGGCTTCATCACCGTGCTCATCACAATCTTGATCCAAAAAAGTGGTATTGGGGTTTGCCGGTTCAATTAATTATTATTGGAGGCGCAATATGGTATTTGTTAAAATTTTAGTTTTTTTAGCCTGTACTGGTATAGCTGTATTAATTTTAAAATATACCGAACCAATTGTAAGAATGGTCGGGAAAATGGAATGGGCAGAACGGTATTTGGGGGCGGGCGGGACATATTCGGCCTGGAAATTAATCGCGATTTTGCTTATAGTGGGAAGTCTCGTTTATTTAACAACGGTCGCATGGTAAATTACGGGCCCGTAGTTCAGCGGTAGAATGCCCCGCCTTGGCGGGGAGGTCGGGAGTTATAATGTATTATGTTTATATATTGCGAAGTCTGAAGGATGGAAAACATTATATTGGTTCGACTGATAATTTAGAAAGAAGAATAAACGAACATAATGCGGGTAAAACGATGTCTCTTAAGCGCCGGTTGCCATTAAAGATCATATATCAAGAAGAATATTTTACAAGAATTGAAGCGATAAAAAGAGAGAAAAATATTAAAAGATATAAGGGTGGAAATGCTTTTAAAAAGTTAATTAAGGGCCGATAGCTCAGTTGGTAGAGCGCCTGCTTTGCAAGCAGGAGGTCCGGAGTTCGAGTCTCCGTCGGTCCAAAAAGTAGAATGCCCCGCCTTGGCGGGGAGGTCCGCGGTTCGAATCCGCGCGGGTCCAAAACTTAAAATAATTTCTCTTAAGGAGGGGAATGGATAATCTTCGTTCAATTTATCCGGATCCGGATCATCCGCCAAAAATGCAAGAAAACTTGGAGGAAATAAAATTTCCTCCCGATTTTCCTGACGAATACGCTCCGCCTCCACAAGCGTCCAAACCGCAAATAATCTCTCCAAAAGACGAAAGTTCTAAAGTCAAAAAATCAAAATTAAGCCTCGTTCTAATTGTTATATTAGGGATAATAATCGCTTTGGGAATTTTTTATTTTTTCTTTATGCCACCAAAATGGATGCTCTATATAATGTCGCGAAGAATTACAAATATTAAATCCCTCGCCTACAAAAGTGAATTCAAAGCAGAATTTTCCGTGTCAAATTTTAATAGTCCTTTACTAATTCTTAAAAATACCGAAAAAGTAGCCGGAGTAAATTCATCTGAGGTACCTGTAGATATTAATAATCAGGAATTCTCCGGTGCAATCGTCATGAATACCAACGGTCAGCTGGATTGGACAGATATTTATAATCCAAAAGGATCTTTTATATTAGATAGTCTGCAACTCAAAGAGAATAATAATACTTTAGACATCGCTTCGGGTGAGATACGGGTTCCCGACAGCAATATTTATCTGAAAATAAATGACATTTCAAAAGTAATTTTTAATTTCGATTTAAGTCAAGTTAAAAACAAATGGTATTTTGTCGAACAGAAGGAACCGTTTATTCCCGAGGATGAAATTACTCAAGAAAAGGTTGATAAGACAAAAGACCTATCAAAAAAATATCAAATTATCAAAGTTACAAAACGTTTGAGATCAGAAAGTATCGAAAATAATCTGACTTATCACTACCAATACATTTTGGACAAAGACGCTATGGCCAACTTCTTGGCAGATAGCGTTGAAATTAATGGCGAAAAGATGTCCGCCGCAAGAAAAGATAATTTGATCAAAGATTTTAAAAATGCCATGAAGGGAATTGAAATCACAGGGGAAATTTGGATCGGCAAATTTGATTTTTACCCACATAAAATTCTTACCACTATTGCGATCAAAGATGATCTATTTCCAAGAGGTAGGGGAACCTTGGCAATAACTCTAACTTTGAGTAATATTAACAAACCAATTAAAGTTGATGTTCCCACCGGCGCTTTGCCTTATTCGGAATTTGAGAAAGTTTTACAAGAGCAAATAATAGCAAAGTATAAACCTCAATCTTATCCAACAACTTCACTGGGTGGTAAAGATTCGGATAACGATAATCTCTCGGATGATCTTGAGAAAATATACGGAACAAATCCAAATAATCCCGATACAGACGGCGATGGTTTTAAAGACGGAGACGAAGTCCAAAAAGGATATAATCCTCTCGGACAGGGCATGATGCCATTATATTAGATTTGGTTGTATTCAGATTGACTATGAAATGGTAATATCGAAATGGCCGGAGGACTAAGAAGATGATAAATATTGGTTATCAAATAATAGATCTCCATACGCATTTGCGTGACGACATCCCATTCCATACAAAATTAGCTAAAGAGGCGGGGGTTGGGATGGTTTTGTATATGGCAAATACTATACAGTGCTTGGATAATGTGACGGTCATTAAAGCATCGCTTAAGAAAAAAAGATATGTCAAAGCCATCCCGGTCAGTGCGATTACTCTCGATAGAGGAGGAAAAGAACTTGTTGACATTGAAGCGATTAAGCCATATGTTGCCGGTTTTTCTGATGATGGCAGTTGTCTAAAGGATTTGAATTTACTGGCAAAAATATTAAAAAAAGATGTTTTGGTAATGGCCCACTTGGAACCGGAGACCGAAATGACAGAAAAATATTTGAAAGTATTGCAAGAAGTTGGTGGACGATTACATCTTCAACATATTTCCAAAGCTTCTACTCTTAAAATTATTCGCAAATATAAGAAGGCCGGATTGAAATTTACCGTTGAAACTTGTTCGCATTATTTTACCTATTCAATCGAAAATGAATCTCATCCGGTCAACCCACCGTTAGGGAATTTCCAGGACATCCGAGAAATTAAAAAAGCCCTTGCGGATAATACAATCGATTGTATCGCATCCGACTATGCGCCAATTCCAAGATCGCAAGGCGCCGGTTTTGCTTCATTTGCATCATTCATCCCTTTATGCTACGGTTTGGTTTTAGAGGGGGTTCTCACTGGGAAACGACTGAAAGAAAAACTCCATGATAATCCTTTAAAAATTATTAAAAGGGTTTGATTTCGCTCTCAAACTGTATTGGAGATTAAAAAACGCCCTAAGGCAGGCGCCCGGATCAAGTGCGAGTGTTTCGTTAGTTCTCATTTCAAACGCATAGTAGCATTTGACATCGGGGTTACCATGGCCTTGACAAAATTCTTGTTTTTTGGTCCAACCTTGTATATGTTAATTGTGGATAGAAACTTCCGAAAAGGAGGCTAAACCCCGCTAAGCGGGGTCGCCCGGCTCCGATGAAATTGGAGCTTAGGGGTAAAGGTCGAACTATCTAAAGTTTAGTCTATCTTTTGAGGTAAAAAATGGTATTACAAGATTGGACAACTGCGGTTTCCGATTCATGGACAACAATTTGGGAAAGATTTATAAATTTCCTGCCCAATCTCATTGGCGCGGCTTTAATAATCGTCATTGGCTGGCTGGTGGGAATAATTGTTTCCATGATTATCGATCGGCTTTTTAGGATTATTGGTCTGCAAACTTTATTTGAGAAAGCCAAAGTCGAAGATATTCTCAAAAAAGGAAATATCGAGAAAGATTCCACTGCTTTGTTAGCCGGTGTGGCTAAGTGGGTAATCTATTTAGTCGCCTTTATTGCGGCTGCCAATACTTTGAAACTGCCTGATGTAGCAAATTTTTTAAACGCAATCTTAGCCTACATTCCTTCAGCAGTTGCCGCCGGTTTAATTTTGCTCATCGGTTTAGTCGTGGCCCATTTCCTTTCCAACGTAGTGAAAGGGTCTCTTATGGCGGCCGGGTTAGCCATGGCAGATGCCGTAGCTTTAATTGTCCGCTATTCAATTATAATTTTTGCATTTTTAGCGGCTTTGGCTCAGTTAGGCTTAGCCCAAAACATGGTCAGCACGCTTTTTATTGGCGTCATTGCCTTTCTAGCAATTGCTGGTGGTTTGGCTTTTGGCCTCGGTGGCAAAGATGCGGCTCAGGATTTGATTGATAAAGTTCGTAAA
>JAENIV010000040.1 GCA_016844295.1 Candidatus Berkelbacteria bacterium | reverse complement strand
TGTGCGAATCTCTGGAAGTTCAACCCGAGAAAAGATTAGTTGGGCAATCCGATCGTTGGGATTGACTGTATAGGGTTTGTCGCCGCGGTTAACAAGTAAACACCCGACTTCACCACGGAAATCGGGATCAACTGTCCCCGGACTGTTGGAAAGTTCAATCCTGAATTTGTTTGCCAGGCCGCTGCGCGGCCTGACTTGAATTTCAAATGGCGGGTCAAGCGGAATGGCGATGATTACCCCAATGCCGATGAGGACGGCTTCGCTGGGACCTATTGTTACAGGCAGTTCGGATAAAACATCCTTGGTTTGTCTGTCTAACACGCGGGAGGCAAAAGCGTCATAACCGATAGCCCCATCACTTGTGCGCCTAGGTAGTTCGGCATCAGGCCTAATCTTATATACTGGAATACTGCCGAGTCCTCCAGGCATCCGAATCCTCCTTGGACCATCTTCGAACCCGCTCTCATAATATTAGATATTATTTAAAAATGCCAGAGCCATGATTGTTGCAAATGAACTCAGCCGCGAAGTCTCTGGCTTTGCCTAGGAAACCGATTCTTTATAATCGTTGTAGGAGCCAATATGTTGCCTGGAACCCAGTTTCGTCATGGTCAAGAGAACCATGAAAGAATCAAAATAATTCTTTTTCTATTTTTTAATCGCAAGAATAATTTTACCAGATTTTGTCCCAAGATGAACCAAGCGAATATTCCTGTTATTTTTTGATGGTAAATACGATTTTTTAATGATTTTTTCGTGACCGAATATTTTTTGGACTATTAAAATCAATTCTTCCGGCGTTAATAATGAAATTACAGTATTGGTGGTAATTTGTAAAGATTTTATATTAAGACCGATACGAGAATTTATTTTAGAAATATAATAAATAATACTTGAGGCGATTTTTGAATTATTAGTCAGTTCTTCAACTAGAACAAGTCCGTTAAATTTTAGAATCCTTCTAATTTCTTTGAGCGCTTTAATTTGGTTATATTTTGTTTCGGTAAGATTTTTCCCGACTAAATGATGTAGAACGTCTCTGATGATTATACAGTCAAAATATCGGTCTTTAAATGGTGGTTTTAGGACTGAACCTTCGATAAATTGAATTTTTTTATTGATTTGTTCTTGATTATAATCTTTAATTAACTCGATATTAAAAAAGTTCGCCCTGGGATATTTAGCAAGTATTTTTGAAAGGAGTAATCCTGAACTTCCCCCGAACTCAGCAATATTTATTTTGGATTTAAATTGTCTTTTTTTTGCCCATTCTAAAAAAAGAGGAATAATTGGCGATATTCCTGCCGATTGATCCCTCCTTGAATAATACTTTATTTGCCCCTGAAATAGTCTTTGCGCAGAACCATCTTGCATATTTAACTTTTAAGCATTGATTTTATCTCTGTCCATTCTTGAATTATCACCGAAATCGCCGCCGCCACCGGAACTGCGATAATCATTCCCAAAATTCCATCTAATTTCGCCCCAACAAGTAACGCTAAAATAATTATTACTGGTGAAAGCCCGACGGCTTTGCCTAATATTTTAGGGGCTAAAAACTGTGATTCTAATTGTTGGATTACAAGATATATGATCAGAACCAAAAGGGCCTTCAGGGGCGAGATTGTCAGTGCGATTAATAACGCCGGAATTAACCCAAGCCATGGCCCAATGTAGGGAATTACCTCGGTTAGCCCCCCCCAAACTGCGAGAGTTAAAGCATATGGAACGCCCAAGGCTACTAGTGCGACTCCGTCTAAAACTCCTATAGCAAGCATTAATATGAACTGACCTCTGAGCCAATTCCCCATTTTTTGACCAATTTTTTTCACGATTTCAAATATTTTTTCTTTACTCGCGCCCGGGATTGTTTGATGTAAAAAATGTTTAATTGACTCTTGTTCTAAAAGCATATAAAAGGCCAAGACTAAAATTGTTAAAAACGCGACAACCCCGGAAATAAAGCCAATTGTTGTCGAATATATTCCTGTACTAAATTTACCTAATTGAGACGAGAGATTGAACAATCCTTCTTGATAATTGCCAATCGATTGCTGAATAGCCTGATAAATAGGCCCGAGTTTACTGGTAATAATTGGTAAATTTATTGCCAATTGGCTCAACTGTTCAATAATTGGTGGAATAAGTAAAAAACCAATTGCCACTAATATTCCTAAGAAAATTATACTTAAAATAATAACCGCTAAAATTCTCGGAATATGTTTAGCCATTTTATCAACTAAAGGACCCAAAGCAGCTACAATGACCAAGACAAAGAAAAGAAGTACAAGAATGTCCCGGATAGTAAACAAAAACCAGACTGCTAAAACGGCTAAAATAATCTTTAAAATTGTTGTCGTTGAGATATCAAATTTTACTCTGTTTTCCATATTTCTACCTTAATTAAATTATACTCTTTTCTCGGGAAAAGACAATACATAAATTTCATATGTAAACAACCATGTTGGGCGGCAGGGTTGTTTACATATTAGTTCAAAACATTTTATTCATCACTGAGGCGGAATCGTAACATGGAGATCGTTAATGCAACTATAATCCAAGCGACGACAATTATCATATTTTTTGGATTTGTCAGAATCGAAGCGCTTTCTAAGCCTGCTTGACGAATCATTCTTAGTAGCGGGGCTAAAGGCAAATATTGAACAATATTTGCCAGCCATTTGGGTAAAAGATCAGTTGGGAAAAAGACACCGGCCAGAAACATCATTGGAATAGTCGCTACCACAGATAAACCCTGGGCTGCATCGGTAGTTTTGGAAGCCGAAGCGATAGCGAAACCGATCGATTGGAATAAAACTCCGCCCAGTAAAGCCAGGGGAATAATTGTTCCCAGATTATGGACATGCGCGTTAAATCCATAAACACCGATTAATAGAATTATTGTAATTTGTAAAATATTGACGACTAATCTTGAAAGAACCTGGGCAATAACAAACTTCCAGGACTTTAAGGGCGTGGTGGTAATTCTTTTTAAAATTTTATCTTCACGGTATTTAGCCATAGTAATAGCAATTCCTTGAACCGAGCTGTTCATAAGAGCAAGACCCAATATTCCTACCAACACAAAATCAAAATAGTTCAACCTGGGGTCCGCCGTCGATTCCACTTTTACCGAATAAATTGGCTTGGCATTTTGTAATTGAAAATTTAATTGGGTAGTAAAATTTTGTAAAAAACCCTGAATCCCTAGATTTGTTTGGGTATTGGATGGATCGCTAATCAGAATAATTTCTTTTGAAGATGATGGAGTGTTTTTTCCAAAATCTTTTGGTATTTGGATAATTGCGCCAATTTCATTTTTTTTAAGCATTGCCTTGGCAACATCTAAATTATCTTCTTTTTTAAGCTCTAAAATTTTCGACTCAGATAATGTTTTATCTAAATTCTGGGCGATTTCACTATCTGATTGATTAACGAATCCTATTGTTCCTAAATTAGAATTTTGGTTACCGAAGAAAAAGCCAAAAATAACCGTAAACATTACCGGAAAAAATAGCGCCCAAAACAGTGCCTGACGGCCCCGAAATAACATTTTTAAATTTGCCCATAAAAGTTTACCCATTTCCATTCTCCTCATCTTGAATTGACTTTCCGGTCAAACCAATAAAAGCATCTTCTAAAGTTGCTGACCCCACTTTAATTGATTCTGGTTTTTCTTTTTGGACTAAGTCAAGAGCGCTATTTAAAGATTGTTGAGATTGAAGTTTAATCTCGTAGTGAGCAGTTTTCCCTGGCAATGTCTTTATATCGCACTCTCTAGCGTTACACAATCGCATAATATTTTCTAATAGAGCGGGATTATTTTCTTGGAGAACAAACTCAACTTTAAAAGGATTATCTAACGACTCAACTAATTTATGAGGTTTATCGATCGCGACAATTTCCCCTTTATCCATAATTGCCACCCTGTCACAAAGATTTTCTGCTTCTTCCATATAGTGGGTCGTTAAAATAATCGTTTTTCCTTGTTTTTTAATTTTAGCGATAATATCCCATAAATTTCTCCGGGCGATTGGGTCAAGCCCGGTTGTCGGTTCATCTAAAAAGACTATTTGTGGATCATTGACAAGAGCGGCAACTATTGAAAATCTTTGCCTCTGGCCGCCAGATAAATTTTTAATTGTCGAATTTGCTTTATCCTGTAGGTTAACCATTTTTAACAGACTAGAAGGGTAAAGAGACATTCTGTAAAAACTTCCAAATAATTCCAATATTTCTCTCAACTTTAGATCATCAAAATATGCGCTTGATTGCAATTGAACGCCGATCTTTTCTTTGATCTGATTTAATTCGCGATAGGCGTCTTTGCCTAAAACATTTATTTGACCACTGGTTGGCTTTCTCAACCCCTCGATCATTTCTAAAGTAGTGGTTTTACCAGCCCCGTTTTCACCTAATAGTCCAAAAATTTCGCCTTGTTGGACTTCAAAGGAGATGTTCTTAACGGCTTCCAAACTCCCGTATTTCTTGGTTAAATTTTTAACCTCGATTACGTTTTTCATAATAAATTTACTTTATCTCTTCAATATGTGAGAGCCATTTCTTCAAATTTTATAATACCGATAAATGGGAGGAATCTTCTTATACGCCCCTAGCAGGAATTGCACCTGCGACCTTTCCCTTAGGACGGGACTGCTCTATCTGCTGAGCTATAGGGGCATGTTGAACATCGACGCTCTATCCATTGTTAAACGAGGGTATAATCGGGGTGGGCAGATGCATTCTTAGAACGAACTGCCATCCTCATCGGCGGATGCGCGGAATTCTGTCGAGATAGCCAGACTCGAACTGGCAACCTTAACGTCCTTCACCCCATGAAATGCTTTTTACGATATCGGGGACCCGGGATTCGAACCCGGAACCTCTGACTCCCGAAGCCAGCGCCCTACCATTGGGCCAGTCCCCGACATATTTCACGGAGCAAGCGCTGCGCGCTACCAACTGCGCTATATCCTGAAGGAACCCCTTTCGAACGATGCGCGCTACCGGACAGCGCTAATCCCTGATTTTACTTCATTTTACCTGATTGTGCAATTAAAGTCTACGGCGATTAACCCATATCTTGACTTTTGAATGATTTTATGCTATACTATATTTAGAAGTTTGAAAGTACTCGTGTGTATTTAAAAGATACCCCGAGAAACGCAAACGGGGTCGATTAAATTAAGTTTCGAAGAAAGAGAAAATGGAAGAACAAAAGAATAAACTCTATGTCGGCAATTTGCCTTATTCTGTCAATGATGACGGCTTAAAAGAACTTTTTGCCCCTTCAGGCGAAGTTACTGAAGCCAAAGTCATTACTGACAAATTTTCAGGTCGCTCAAAAGGTTTTGGTTTCGTCACAATGAAAGACGACGCCGCAGCTGAAAAAGCGATTACCGATATGGATGGCAAAGATATTGATGGAAGACCAATGAAAGTCAATGTTGCCCGTCCAATGCGCGATAAGTAATTTTCGCTAGAGTATATCAAAAACCCGCTCGATTCGATTTCGAAAAAGGCGGGTTTTTGATTTGTGATTACTATCCACGGGATTTATCTCGTGATATGATTAAAATAGAAAAGTTTTCTACGTTTTAAATTAGAAAGGAAATTATGAAAAGGATCTATTGGGTAATCATTGTTTTATTTTTATTCCTGGCCGCGATTGGAACATTTCTGTTCTTATATTTTCAGGCTAAAAAGAATATCTCCTTACCGAATCCCAATGTTTCGACAACGATATCAATAACACCCTCGACCATAGGAACCATCTCTAATAGCCCGGCGGTGGAATCCTCGCCCTCAGCAACTAAGGTAAAAATATTTATGATTGCCAAAGATGATAATGGGGCTTCTGGAAAACAAATCGGCTGTGGTGATAGCGCTGTCGCAGTCACGCGCGAAGTTCCAGAAACAAAAGCAGTCTTAAAAGCCGCCATGGAACAACTTGTCTCTATTAAAGATGAAAATTACGGGCAATCCGGATTATATAATCCTCTCTTCGGATCGAGCCTTAATTTAGTCTCCGCCTCGATCGATGACAGCGGCAAGGCAACAGTAAAATTTACCGGCACTCTTCAATTAGTAGGAGGGTGCGAAGACCCAAGAATACAGGCTCAACTTGAAGAAACCGCGTTACAATTTTCAAGTGTAAAATCTACTGAGATCTGGATTAACGATAAAACCTTGAAAGAAATTATGTCTTTAAAGGGTTAATCTATTATATTCAAGGAGAATAATGAACCACGCAATTATTGTCGAAGAATCTTTAGCCAATAAACAAGTTCTCAAATATTTTGCGATCCTGCATACCAAAGAGGGAAAAAGTTATAAAATGCATGTTATTGATGTAATTAATCCTGATGAATATGTAAGACGGATACAAAAAGCTATGAAGGCAAACAAACCATATTATTTTCACGTTTATAATAATGGTTTTTCCATGATGATAGTTTATAAAAATCAAGTCTTTCGCGTAAATCCAAATAATAAAAATACCTGGCTTAAAGCCATTAAATACGGGCAAGATTTAGGGATTCCGAGAGATCAACTTGATTTTTATCCCACACGAATCGCCGAAGAAAAAGAATGGCTTAGATAATTTATTAATAATAAATTAAAAATACGGAATAAAGGTGGTGAATATGACGATCTCAAGCTCGGCTTTCGAAAATCGCAAAAATATACCTGTGAGGGACAAAATATTAATCCACCGCTCGTCTTTTCTGAAGTGCCTGACAACGCTCAGTCCTTAGTTCTCATTTGTGACGACCCAGATGCTATGGTCGGTACCTGGACTCATTGGCTTATAATTAATATCGAGCCTAAAACTACTCAAATTGCTGAAAATAACATTCCATCTGGTTCAGTTTTAGGAAAAACTAGTTCCGGAGGAAACGATTATCATGGGCCATGCCCACCTTCAGGGACACATCGGTATTTCTTTAAACTCTTTGCTTTGGATATAAAATTAGATTTGCCCGAAGGTTCCGATGTTAAAACTGTTAAAAACGCTATTAACGAACATGTAATCCAAGAGGCAGAATTAATCGGCTTGTATGAGAGAGGTTCTAAATGAATTATAAAATATTTAGCGAGGAAGAAGCCAAGGAAATCGGTAGGAAAATTGGAGTTGATTGGTCAAAATTTAATATAAAACAGTTTTTAATGGGATTAAATGTTGAACTTGAACACGGCCTTAGAGATCCTAAAACGAATGTTACAAATAACGATCCTATCATGACAGGGAAAATTGCTTTAGCACACCTTAATGAGTTTGCAGATTATTATAACCGTTTAGAAAAAATGGAGCATGAAGGCGAGGAGAAAATATAGTAGATACATTTAAAATAATTTTTGATTTTTTTAACTTACCGGATATACCGACTGATTCCATATTCGGTAAAATTGGCTTTTATGCAGAAGTAATTTTCTTATGTTCTATTTATTCTTAACCTGATTTTAAAAATTTTTAAACAAGAAGAGTTCTTTACCGATTGGACAACCTTTTTAATTATCATTATTCCGATAAGTCTTGCCGTTTTTACGGTTGTCTGGCTCATTCCGGAGCGTGTAGAGCATATCTGGAATATTATTAGTCCTCAAACATAAAAATTATTAGCGCTTTTTTAATTTTTAGGGAAAAAATTAGTACCCGGTCTGAAAAATGGTAGAGATTTTTCGGGAATATTATGGACAGTTTTGGTTTTTGGATTTATAAATTCTCTAGCTTTTCTTTTGGCCAATGAAAAAGTCCCAAAACCAGAAATTGTGACTTTTTCGCCCTTGACTAAACCCTCTTTAATTGTCTCAACAAAAGAGTCTAATATTTTTGTGGCTTCTTCTTGGCTGATGTTCGCTTCCTTAGCTGCCTCTATAATTAAATCAGATTTTTCCATCGTCCCCTCCCAATTTATAGCAAATTTATTTTTTTATTTTGCAAACTCAATAGCTCGTGTTTCTCTAATAACATTCACCTTAATTGTTCCCGGATATTGTAAATCATCTTCAATTTTTTTGGCAATATTTTTAGAAAGTTTAATAGCCTCTAAATCGTCGATATCTTCAGGCTTAACAAGAATTCTTACTTCTCGGCCAGCCTGAATCGCGTAGGATTTTTCCACACCGGGAAAAGAATTGGCAATATTTTCTAATTCTTCTAGGCGCTTAACATAATTTTCTAGAGTTTCTCTGCGAGCCCCCGGTCTTGAGCTGGAAATTGCATCAGAGGCTTTAACAATAATTGCTTCAACGGATTTTGCCTCAATATCATCATGGTGGGCCATTATCGCGTGGATAATATCGTCTGATAGACCATATTTTTTCGCAATATCTCCGCTTATATGGTGATGCGCTCCGGGAATATCATGATCGACGGCTTTACCGATATCGTGTAAAAGGGCGGCCTTTTTAACTAAATTTACATCTGCGCCCAGTTCATTGGCAAGCATCCCGCCGATGTAGGCTGATTCGATTGAATGTTGTAAAACGTTTTGCCCATAAGATGTTCTAAATTTTAATCTCCCAAGAATTTTAACTAAATCTGGGTTTAAACCCGCTACGCCTACTTCATAAGCCGCTTGCTCACCTGCTTCTTTAATCTGTTGGCCGATCTCTTCTTTCGCCTTTTTAACGACTTCTTCGATTCTGGTTGGATGAATCCGACCATCAGCGATTAATTTTTCTAAGGCTACTTTAGCAATATTTCTCCTGATTGGGTCAAAAGCAGATACCACCACCGTATCTGGAGTGTCATCAATGATTAAATCTGTTCCAGTTTCTTTTTCAAATGCTTGGATATTCCGGCCTTCTCGTCCGATAATTCTTCCCTTCATTTCATCCGATGGCAAATTAACAGCCGAGGTTGTACTTTCGGTCGTATGCTCAGAAGCCAGTCTCTGAATAACCGTTGAGAGTATTTCGCGGGCAATATTTTGAGCTTCTTCGCGGGCAATTTCTTTTTGCTCTTTTATTTTTTTAATCAGGTCGTCTTTATATTCTTTCTCAACAGAGCGCAAAAGCATTTCACGAGCTTCGTCTCGTTTGATAGACGCAATTTTTTCTAAGGTTTCCTCTTCTCGAATCTTGACCTTGACAATCTCTTCTTTTATAAAGTTGATTTCTTTTTCTCTTTGAACGATTTTTTCTTTTTCCGTTTCAACACCTTCGAGTCTTCTGTCAATCATTTCTTCGCGTCGGCGAAGATTTTTTTCTAGTTCCGTTAAATCTCTACGAAGCCTCTCTTCTTCCTTTTTGGCTTCTTCTTTTATTTTTAGGGCTTCGTCTTTAGCCTCAAGAAGTATTTCTTTTTGTTTTGCTGCAAAACGATCTTTTTGTAGTTTGGCGACATATATTCTTCCAAAATAACCAGCAACCCCGCCGCCTAAAACTGCGGCTGCCAGATAAATTATTAAATTTGTCATTTCTATCTCCAATATAAATCATTTTTCTTATCTTATTATATAAAATATCCCTCTAAAAGTAAACCCTGTCACCTAAATAATTTTTTTAAGGTTTAATAAAGTAACGGTTTTTACACACGCCCCAGAATATATCAATGTATCTCGTACTTATTAGGTGATAGGGTAAAGTCATTCTTCAAAAATGAGTATGGCTTTTTTACCTGTGGCAATATTCTCTTTGTTGCCTGACCAATCGTGAATGGCATTTAGAAGAATTTTTTGATTGTAGTTATAATTATTTCCTCTACGTGTCCCCACATCCTGGACTATAATTGTATTACCCTGGTAACCGATAGCAACGATCATATGATAAATCGGTCCGGGCGCGGTAAAATATGGATTTCCCAAAAGGCGCCCGGCCGCTGGAATAATTACCGGGTGGTTTTGAGCGATTGCTTTTTTAATATCGCTAATTGTAATATCATATTCCACTCTCGGTTTACTCATCTCATAATATTTTTGAGCCACTTGACCTAGCTGAGCCACCGTTAAGTCCTGCGGAAAACCATTATCATTTTCCCAAGCGATCATTTTTTGGATTTCGTTTTCCATTTGATCGGCTGATAAAGATTTACCGTCTTTCCAGTATTTAACTAAAATTAATGAGGCTTCTTCACAAGATTCTTCGTGAAGCGCATCCCAATTTCCCAAAGGCGCTTGAGATTGAAACGGAAAGTTTTTTATTAAATATGCGGTGGGAATATCTTCTGATGCCGGGGTCGCTGTTAATTCTTGGGCAGAACTTATACTTATAGAAGGACTTAGACTTGCCAAGGGCGATAACGATGTCTGATTAACATCATTGTTCAAATATTTTTTATTAATAAAATAACCGCCCGCAAGAACGATTATTAAACAAACAATTAATATATATAATTTTTTTCTTTTCATTGTGGTACCGCCAGCGGGATTCGAACCCGCGATCTCCAGGATGAAAACCTGGTATCCTAGGCCTCTAGACGATGACGGCATGAGATATATACTTATTTTAACATAAAAATGGGCGGTTGTATACCTTAAAACCCCTTGCCCATTTTTATATATATTTAATTCTTATTCAGTGTCCGTTTCGTCGTCTTTGTTTTTATTTGAGTTTGAGTTTGGAGAGTTATCACCTCGGTTGCTATTTCCGTTTGAAGTGATACCCGGGCTGATAGATGGTTCAGGAGTGGCATTATCATCTATCGTTTCTCCTTCTTCGGGAACTTTGACCTCAATTTTTGAAGCGGTATAGGCATCTTTATTGACAACACCCTCAATCTCAACCCCATCACTGACTTTTATATCGGTTAAGGCAATGGTCACGTCACTTTTTTCAATGACTGTGGTCGAGATTATTTTGATTTCTAAATCTTTTCCTCTTTGTGATTTAGCCTTTTTGCTCGCCGCAGATACATTGACGGTGATAGAATCTGTCCCAACAGACTTCACAATCCCCGATACTTCGAATTTCTTACCTTCCCCTTCGCCCTGCTCGTCAACATCTTCTTTTTGAATAAGAACTTTTTCTGCGGTCAGTATGCCACCCGCAATTGTTCCACCCATATGAACCTGTGAATTAATCGGAATGTCAGCGATTTTTAAATCTTTTTGATTGCCCATTTGGATTCGTGCGGTATCGCTGATTTTAATCGGTGTTTCGGAAAGTTGCAATTCCTTGATTGAATCGGTCGAACTTTTTATCTTCACCGTCACTATTTTTTCTACCGTATCGACACCCGAAGATACACCCTCGAGTTCAAATTTGCTCTGACCGCTCTTTGTTAACTCATTTTCAACCGCTTCATCAATCTCTTCCTGAGTGCTTTGGCCTTTAATCATCTTTTTTAACGGTTCGCGAAAAGCATAACCAACTCCGGTTCCCCCAATTAGCCCGGCAGCAATGAGAATTGCTACGATTATTGATGCGATACCTGATCTTTTTGTCATAATTTACCTCCAATTGTATATTATAGTAATTGAAATATTTCCTCAACTATGGCCAATTTGATTTAATTCCGTTAATATCGCCAACACCTAAAGTTACTTTCTTTAATTCGCTTAAACTAATTATCGACCAAACCTATCCAGTGACCGATTTCATGGGTGGCAATATTTCGAATATCATATGTCTTAGCCGAACCGCCGCAATCATTGGACCCGTTATATTCCGTATTCGACCAAACGTATCTTCGGTTAAATATTATATCCGCATCAACTACCCGGCTGTTTTCTGTCCAAATATAGGTTGTGGCGACTACTCCCCCTCTAAGAGGTAGCCAAAAAATACTGTTTTGGCCGTCTTTCGTTGGTTTTAATTCTTTTGATTCACCAGCATACCTAAACAATTCACCATTATTGGCTCCTTGGATTGTTTGAAATGATTTTTCAACCGCAATCCTGATATTTTCTCCTGATAAATTTTTCGGTTTTGAGGAATATGTAATTTTATAATCAGTCATTCCAGATTTTAGTTTCCATTTTCCGATTGTATAAATATTTACTTGATCGTTTGATGATTGAGTGCATTTACCGGTTTTAGCTGCGTACTCCACGAAAATAAACAATGAATCGTTTTTCGCCTGGGCTTTGGGGACAAGTCCATAGAGAAAAACGATTATTAATAAGTAAACTGAGATCTTAATTATTTTAAACAATTTTTCCTCCTTATCAGAATGGACAATAACCTATTTTTATGCTATCATATTATATGAAATATATTAATGTTCGCCCCTGTAGCTCAGTGGATAGAGCGGGACGGTTCTAACGTCAAGGTCGGGGGTTCGAATCCCTCCAGGGGCGCCATTTGTATTATTTTGGGCTCGTAGCTCAGTGGTAGAGCAGTTGCCTCTTAAGCAACTTGTCGTGGGTTCGAATCCCACCGAGCCCTTTTTAGTAATATTTTAGGTTGTAACGTCTCTTCGAGAAAATATAATAACCCCTAAAATGGTAAAAATTAATGCTGTCAGTAAAAATACGAGATATGACCAATGGTCAATTTGATTATATACTAAGGCTTTTGAAGGATTGAAATAATAAAAGAAGGAAGCGTATTTAAGATTTGATAGACTATCTTTGATTGATGCTAAAATATTTAATATGTACATCACAACAAGGATCCCCCCGCTTGTGAAAAATACTTTACCTTTATCTGAAAAAATACTAGAAAAAAACATAGCGATACTATAGACTGCCAACCCGAAAATAAAGGCTAATACAGTCATTGTTAAGAAATTTTTCGAATGGAAAGAAACGTTATAGGCTAAACAAAGAGGCACGGCGGCTAACACCGAAAAAATAACATAGATTGAAAACATTTTTAAACCTGCTAGATATTTGGCAAAAAATAATTTTGCTCTCGAAAATGGTTGAGAGAGCATTAATTCTATTGTTCCTTTTTCGACTTCGCCTGTTAATGCATAACCAGCATATCCTATTAACATAAATAATGTCAGCATTGGCCACATAAATGAAAATTGTTCTGTGGCTAAAAATCCTTCGATTGTAGTAAAGCTTTTAATATCAAAATTGAATGCTTTTAAAAACCCCTCCGGATAATTTTTTATAAGTTGTTCAAGATTGGTTGCTTGTTCTTTAAAAGACGGAAATAGTCCGATATACATCCAAAGTACGCCAACGCTCACTAGAACATATATAATCAATACATTTCTTCGATCTTTAATTGTCCTCCAAAAAATTGTTAACATTGTTATTCTTTTAATTTTGGAACTTCGTTTAAATCATTTTGGGTAATCAAAACGCTTTTGTCCTCTTCAAATTTATTTTGCTTTTGAGCACTGCGTCCGACTCCGCCATAATATTCTAAAAATATTTCTTCCAGGCTGGCATGACTAATTTCTAATTCTTTAATATCATATTCAGATAATTTTTTAATTAATAAATTAATATTTCCATGGATTCCGAGAATAAGCCCATCAGATAATTCTTGCTGTACCTCCATCCCATCAATATTAAAAGCATCTTTGCTAAATTGACCGTTGAATCGCACCCTTGCGGTATGGATCCTTTTTTCAATTAAACTCTCTATTGATTCGATCGCAACAATTTTACCATCTTTAATAATGCCGACTCGGTCACAGATTCTTTCGACCTCAATAAGATTGTGAGAGGAAATAAATATTGTCGACCCCTTTTTCTTTAATTCGTCTAAAATCTTGTAAATTGCGTTCTGAAGCAATGGGTCTAAACCGAGAGTTGGTTCGTCCATAATCATTAATTTTGGCTCAAACATTAATGCCAAGATTAGTCCCAACTTTTGTTTATTGCCGGAAGAAAGATTTTTAAACTTTATATGTGGGTCAAAATTTAATTTAACTATTAAATCACGCGCGATTGAGCGTTTTTTTCTTAATTTTTCTAAAAATAAAATATGATCCCTGCCTGTCCAATTATCATACAATCTCACATCTCCGGATAAATATCCTAAATGATTTTTTACAATTGTAGATTTTTTTTGAGCATCTAATCCAAATATCTTGATGTCCCCAGATGTAGGTTTAATAAAATTCATTAAACACCTGATAGTTGTCGTTTTGCCGGCCCCGTTCGGGCCTAAAAACCCAAAGACTTCACCCTCGTCGACACTAAAAGAAACATCATCAAGAGCATGAATTTTCCCAAAATATTTTTTTAGATTTTGAACTTCTATCGCCGGCATCTATTACATTCCTAATTTATTTTTAATTTTCACAACCACAGCCTCCAATGTCCAGTCAGATTTAACCAAAAAATCGTAAACACCCTTTTTTTGACTTTCAGCAAATTTTTCCTGATCACTAAGATTAGATAACAAAATTATCGGTATTTGATTACCGACCAGAATACCTCGTTCGTGTTCATGGTTTCGCAATTGCTCTATCATGGTAAAGCCATCCATTACTGGCATAACAATATCAAGTAAAATCAAATCCGGGTTATTTTTAATTGCCTGGTCTAAACCCTCCTGACCATTAGTTGCCTCTAAAACCTCGAAATTTTCGTGTTCGAGTTTTTGTCGTAAAACGTTTCTTAATGATTTTTCATCTTCAACAATTAATATTGTTTTACTCATTTAATTCTCCTTTTCCTAAAACTATTTTAATATCTTTTAAGATATCGTCTAGCCGATAATCGGCTTTAGTGTAATATTTTTCCACCCCCAGCTCCAAATAGGTCTTAACTTTATCCGGACTGGCGGTATTAGAAACAACGAAAATCGGTATTTTTTTCCAGACTTCGTGATTTTTTACTGCATGAACAAATTCTAAGCCGTTTTCCTTGCCGAGTAAACAATGATCCAGCCAAATTCCATCAATTGTAGGATTTTCTTTTAAAAATTTGATTGCGTCCTTAACACTTCCGACACATAGTGTTTTAAATCCAAGAAGAGCTAACTTTTTACAAATTATATCGATTAAAGGCTGTTCATCTTCAACTACTAAAAGTTTTTTATCTTTCAATTCCATATAAAAGTTCCCCTCCAAATCATTTTATATTCTCTAAGAATTTTGTTCCTTCTTTTTTTACCATGCCTATTAATGGCATTGTAACATAAAATGTCGATCCTTTATTTTCCATTGAATCAAACCAAATTTTCCCACCGGACTGTTCGACAATTGCTTTGACAATATATAATCCTAAACCAGTTCCTTCAGTGTCTTTTTGACGTGCATTGTCGGCTCTAAATAATTTCTGGAATATCTGCGACTGCTGTTTACTTGGGATCCCATAACCCGTATCAGAAATAGTAATCAATGCATTTTGTGATTTATTTTCAATCTTGATAGTTATTGTTCCTTTTTCAGGTGTATATTTGATTGCGTTCGAAAGAATATTTTGGATTATCATTCTCATTAACTTAGGATCTATCAATATTTTAGGTAGTTTTTCATATTTTTCAATGATTTTTTGTTTCTTGCTGTCAATTTGTGATATAAATTCATTTATAAGACTTTTCGCAATATCGATTATCTGCGTTTCCTTTGGAACAATTGTTAATGTACCTAATTCTATTCGTGAAACATTTAATAAAGACTTGACGAGATCAATCATCCTCTGGTTACCTCGATTAATCTCTTCAGCATACTTTTGCTGATTGTCGGTTAACTTTCCCACATCACCAGAGGTTAGCATCTCTACATACCATTTAATTGCCGTCAGGGGTGTCAAGAGTTGATGTGAGGCAAGCGATATTATTTCGGTTTTTGCCTTATCAATTCGTTTCTCTTCAGTAATATCGCGCTCTATACCAACAAAATATAATACTCTTTGATCTTTGCTCAGCACAGGTGATACGCTAATTTGGGCAGCATATTCCTCGCCATTCTTCCTTCGATTGTTGATTTCACCAACAAAAACTTTTTTATCATATTTAATCGTTTTCCAAAATTTTTTGTAAAAGGCTTGACCCATCAAGCCACCCCAGAGTTCCTTAGTTCCAACCTTCTTGCCTATAATCTCGTTTCTAGAGAATCCAGTCATATGTTCTACTCCATGATTTACATGGAGAGCAATACCATCAGGATCGGTTATTACGATATGGTCAAAAGTGTAGTCCACTGCCATCTTAAACTTTTCCAGATCTGTCGCTAGAATTTCAGTTTTGGCCTCTTTCTCTTTAACCTCCCGTAAAAGCATTAAAAATGGTCGATACACCAAGAAATAAATTATGGGATAAAAAATAACCGTCAGTATAATACTATCTAGAATAGTAACTAAGATTTCTTGACGCGAGAGTCGATAAAAATTTAAAACAAGCATTATTGATAGTTCAATTAAAAAAATCATTACTAATAAAAATATTAGCAACCCTGTAGGTGAAATTATTAACTTTGACTTTTTCCGGTTGCCAAATTCCATATTTTTCTTTTTTTGATCAGACCAATTCCAAAGCATGATTTATTTGGTTAATAACTTCTATTAACGGTGTGTCGGCTTTGACGAAAAAGTTTTTCGCCCCCATTTCCATAGCTTTCTGTACGTCCTCCTCTTGACCTAAGTTCGAAAGTACG
Organism: Candidatus Berkelbacteria bacterium; assembly: GCA_016844295.1. Classification (GTDB taxonomy): domain Bacteria; phylum Patescibacteriota; class UBA1384; order UBA12157; family JAENIV01; genus JAENIV01. Next base: position 5,946 of record JAENIV010000040.1, on the reverse strand, counting down.
ATTACAGGCGCAGTATTATTTAAATCTTTCATTTTTTTTAATACTTCAAAACCATTAACAATCGGCATCATCAGATCAAGTAGAATTAAATCGAATTTTTCTTGGGCTAAAATATCTAGTGCTTCCTGCCCATTAATTACCATTTTGGGCTCAAACCCCTCGCTTTTGAGCTTATTAAATAGGGCATTAGCGATCGGTTTTTCGTCTTCGACTATCAATATTTTTTTAGCCATCTTACCTCCAATAACAAAATTATCATTTGCAATTTATATATTTATTATACCTTAAGTTGAAAGTTTTTACCTAATCTCGAAGAAAATTTTCTTCTCTCGGTTCTCGGATTATTTTATAAAACCAATAATCCGGGACCCCATAATAACCCCTGGGATTACATCCGAGCAGGGTGAACCCTTGTTTGTGATAGAAACCGACATGAATTTTATCCGTAAGCAACATCAGACAATGAACTCCTCTTTTTAAGGCTTCTTTTCGAATATATTCTAGCATCTTAGTGGCAATACCTTGGCCCCAATATTCTTTTTTAACCACAATCCAACTTATCCTCTGGTTTTTCTCGGATAACAATATAACCGACGATATTATTATCGTCACGGGCGGTTAATACTAGTCCTTGCCTGAAAGATTTTTTAATATTAGTTTTCGAATCCGAATGTGCTAAAAAATAGGCGATTGTATTACTACCGTATTCATTAGCAAAAAGATCTTTTGTCGAATCACTAAAAAAATCATAGAACTTATCAAAATCTTCAATTTTGGCCTTGAAATAGCCAATCCTTGCCATCAAGTATCTCTTAATAACTATATCAGATACGATGACAAAACTAAAATCATTCTGTCAAATTTTCAGCACCGGATGGATAACTTTTAGTAAACGCCCTACCATCTTTAGTTCGGCACTGCTCGGGGTATATTTCCATCACGGGATATTTTTTAGCACAAATTTCGAAATCGGTGATTTTTTTATCGCTATTTCTTCCATAAAAGATATAAATAGATAGCCTAATTATTGTTTGCCTAGTTCAATCTTTACTTTCGTATTCATTTTTCTTTCTTTGATACTGGATCTCATCGATCAATGATATTAGAAACTGGTTACAGGATAATTTGATCCAAATCTGCCAATATTATTTGGAACCGGTGTGTAAAAAACTTTTGGCCCGGCGCCTAAAATAAAGGAAAACAAATAGTCCTATTATAACTACGCCGCTAATTACGTAAAAAAGTATAAAAGATATAGAGGTCTTTTTTGATACTACCTTCACACTGCTGGAAGGACTGGCCGAAGGAGAAATCTTAGATGGTGGTGTAGTAATATTGCTAAATGAAATTTTTAATGTTTCTAGCGCTTGGCCTCCGGCTGAGATTTTGGCAGTATATTCGCCTTTCACTTTTGATGTAAGATAAGCGAACCACTCATTGCCGACTAGCACAAAATCGGTTAAGCGGTTAAGTCTGACGGACCACCATCAATAATAATTTTCGGTTTGACGCTTGTTAATACGCTGCCGTTTTCGTCTTTTACCAATACGACAATACGATAATTTTTTTGGCCATTTGCAAGATTTTCAAGCGTGTCTAAACGCACTGACGAATTTTCTTTATTGACGACTACTTGAGGGGTGGTAGATTCTTCTACGGATTCGCTTTGGGGCTCATCTACTGGCTGCGAAACAGATTGGCCACTTATAATTCGGCTTATAGCATCTTTGACCGCATTAAATGAGGGCTTTTCGGCAAAACTTGAATTTAAAAGTCCAAAACCATTACCTTGCTCGAACATCCTAAAAACAAATATTTTTCCTACCTCTGAATAACTGTGGATGGTTTCGAGACCCCGCGAGAGCCAACTTGCCTGATTATCAGTCCCAAAAGCATTAGAATCCCAGCCGAATTCGGTTACCCAAATACTTTTGCCACCGCCATTTTGATTAATACTATCAATCGCATGCTCAACTTCTTCCCCTAAACTTCCGTTATTATAACTATCTTGGCTAGGATCGCCATCATGAAAAATATGTAAACCTGCTACATCAAAATACCCCCAACCACCGGCGGCCGAAACACCATTCCAAAAATTAGGCGACTCCACCCGAGCCGTGATTCCGCTCAAAACAACTGTTGCCCCTGAGTTTTTGGCTTTAATGATATCATGCGCTTCTTTTAAATAAGCCACATAATCGGCCGGCGCTAAATAATTGTCGGCTTCATTCATAATCTCCCAAGCAGTAACACCACTAAAGTGATTTACAACTGAACTAACATAACTTCTCCATTGGGCGTGAGATACTCCGGATGAATATGTTAGCAGTCCTAATATATTTAAATTGGCGGCATGCAGTTTAGAGTAGGCTGCGTCGTATGGAGCAAAATCGATGCTGCCTGAATATGTATATTCTTCCCTTGCCCAACCAACGCCCAATTTTGACATTTCAGAAACTATCGTTTGCTTATTAGAATTATTTGGAAGTGAGGAAACGAAACTGACCGCCCCAAAATCACCAGTACTGGCGGCGCTGGCTATCGGAATAAACGAGGAATTGTATTTATTATAAAAATCAGATGAGATCAAATAACTTAATAACGGCAATAAAATAATAGTTATTGCCACAACAATATATCTTGCTAACCTATAACTTAAAATTATCCCTCCTTTTTATAAGTCTATCTAACTCTTCTTTTAAGTGCTGAAAAAGTCTTTTATTGCTACCAATATTTTCTTTATCCTTAGAATATCTTAGATCAATGTCTATCATTCCTAAAAGATAAGATAACTCGCGCTTATCCAACGCAATTTTTGCTTTAGTACTTAATTCATCTTCCATAAATTTTGGGGTCGTGTTACTGACAAACTTATAGCGTTTTAATAAAAACGATATATCGGTGCTTTGCGCTGTTATAATTTTACTTAACGACACGATCTACTGGAACAAAGTCAATGCACTTCTAGAAAATGTTAAAACCAACTCTTATAAATAACGTTTAATAATTTTTAACCATTCTGCAGCATTTTTTTCGGCATTTTCTTCACCGCTAAAATGTTGGAAATCATCGTAAGTAATAAGTTCAGCGCCGAGATCATTCGCGATTTCAACCCCTTGCTGATAATTAATTGAATTATCATCCTTAGAATGAACCACTACAAATTTATTTGCCAATTTTTTTATTTTATCAATGTCTAGCTTATATTCCCAAAAACTATTATAATTTCCATTTTTTCGTTCTCGGTTCTCTTCAACGTTATTATTAAATGAGGCAATTAAAATAACTGTATCTACTTTTTGATTAAATTTATCTAAATATAAAAGAGCTGCTCTAGTTCCCAAACTATGACCAATTAGCACGACAGGCATATTAGATAATTCAACTTCCCTATTTATTATATTTAGCCATTCGTCACTTTTAGAATGTTCACCACCTGGCAATTGAGGCATTGAACATGGGATATTAAGCTTTGTTAGTTCTTTGGATATAATTTGATATTTTTTCTTTCTCGGCGAAGAAGTATAACCGTGAACAAAAATAATTTTTTTCATATTGCCTTTAAAGTTCTAATCGCGTTAGGGTACTACACTTCACAAACCTGTTAAAAGTTGGGGTCGTGTTACTGACAAACTTATAACGCCCAAGGGCGATATATCGTGGTCTCGCCACGTTATAATTTTATTAAACGATACGGCTTATTGGAATAAGGTTAAACAGAATTTGGTTTTGATTGAAGATACTTCAATTTAATTTCGGATCTCTTAATCTCTGACTTTCCTATACATATCCACTATGGATTCGTCAGTTAGAGCTATTCCTAATCTTCCCCCTCCAGGCAACAGTTCCATAGATGGTTTTACTGTCACTTTCATCTTCGTGAAACCTCGGTAAAAAACCACTTCCATGTTTTTTCCGGCATTACTATTAACTACTCCGATAAATTCTTGCGATGTTTTGACTCGTTGTCCATTAGTAGAAACGATCTGATCACCGCCATGGAAGCCAACCACTGCTCCAGGTGAGCCCGGTTGGACTAGTGCCACATAAGGACCCTTTATATTAAGCATAATTATGACATAGACAACTAATCCGATTACTATCGCTACTAACACTATTAGTCCTAATTTAATTGATTTTTTCATGATCCCTCCCATATAGTTATATTCGCATCAGGGTTATGCGGTTTGCAAACCTGTTAAAAAGTTGGGGTCGCTGACGCGATTCGAACCCCAGCACAATGACTTACTGGCTTACAGAATTACATTCTGTCACGCCGTGCGTCATATGCGGGGCAGGCGCGCGACTGTTTAGATACATATAAAATTGAAATAATTTCTGGGGCGACCAAGCGGAATCGAACCGCTATTAGCAGTACCACAAACTGCAGTTTTGCCGTTAAACTATGGCCGCCATATTATATTTTACTAACTACTCCCTGAATCCACCCCATTATTTTTCGATGCAAATCCGCATCCATCACCCTCACCATTAATGTCCCATACATCATTATTTTACCACGTTTGAAACTTGTTGACTTGTTTTGATAAAAATTGGTTCTATGAAATCGGGATAGCGGAATTTTAGTCAAACTTGACCAAAATCTTAATGCTTTTTGTTCCGACATATTGTCTTTATGCTTTATTTGACTGTGAATAAACATTCTCCCTCGAAACTTTTTTTCGATTACCCCGCATGATTCTCTGAAAAATCTCATTATCAATCGAATTGTTTCAGGATCAGAATTCGAGAAAGCAACATCTCCATCAATTTTAGTACCTTCACCCCAATACAATGCTAATCCGATGAAGAAAATATCCTTTTTTGATAATTTTTTAATCTCCAATGCGGCCTGACTAACGATTTGTTGTCGATGTAAAACCCCTTTCTCACGCCTTGCCTGAGCCGCATAAACCCAATTAGACTCCACCTTTTTAATAAGTCTTTGCACTTTCTTTGCTGATAGTTTCACATTTCGACACCACAACGAAACGGTACTCTTTGAAATTTGGAATTTTTGGCAAATTTCATTATAAGAAAGACCTTCTTGACGAGAAACAATCACTTTTTCTTTAAATTCTAGAGGATATCTCATATCTCCATGGTATCGAACAGCTGTTTAGTTGTCAAGATACCTATTATACTAAACTGGCGCGCCCTAAGGGATTTCCCTCCCCTCGAGAATACTCGGGGTAAACTATACTCGGGATAAGCTGCTAATCTATTTCCTCCACGTCTCCCGTAAATTTGCTTCGCGCCCGAAGGGATTCGAACCCCCGGCCTCTACGTCCGAAGCGTAGCGCTCTATCCACTGAGCTACGGGCGCAAAATTTTACGGGATAAACTCCACATGGCGCTCTAATTTGATGAGATAAAGGGGCAAAAGATATACTTGGAGCGGGTAACGGGAATCGAACCCGTCTCTCCACCTTGGAAGGGTGGCATAATACCTATATACGATACCCGCCCATTCGATATTTACTCCTCAAGGTAAACATTGGTCGGGGTGCGCAGACTCGAACTGCGGACCTCCTGCTCCCAAAGCAGGCGCTCTACCAACTGAGCCACACCCCGATACCTTAATATTAACATTTTACCTGAAAAATTGCTAAAAATCAACTCGGGGTCCCAAAATCGAAAACAAATACCCCTGGGGTAATTTGCTCATATGGATATTTGTTTATCCAGTCAAGTTTTAAATATTGATAATAGGTCGCCGCAATAATGACCTTGCCTTTAATATTGGTGTAGTCTGCCGGCAAGGGTTTTAAATTAATCCCGTAATATTCTAAAGCCGAATCACCATCCCAAGGATAGTAAATATATCCTTCGCTAATTTTGTGATTATCAATATATTGTTTTATTCGATATAAATCTTGGCCCCAATCTAAGTTAGAATCAACAAGAATTTTATAATCGTTCTTTGATCCTCCGGCAAATTCATTA
>JAENIV010000039.1 GCA_016844295.1 Candidatus Berkelbacteria bacterium | reverse complement strand
CTTTAAGACCGACCAAAAATAAAGGAACAATTGCTGCTAGAACTAAGGCTATCACACCGACACCAATAATAGTTTCAACGAGTATCTGCCCCTTTCTAAAAATTTGAAATTTGAAATTTGAAATTTGAAATTTTGTCACTCTATCATTCCTTCACTATTTATAATAATCTCTCTGGAGACCGCGGCTGATCCCGAAAGAGTAATTGTGCCACTGTTTTGAGTTTTACCAGTTCTTTTTTCAAACAGAACTTCCGCCCCGCCGCCCGTTAAAATCCACGTGAGAGTAGTATTGGTCTCTAATACCTTACTATAATTAGCCTGATCCGAAGGACTATATCCTGAGCCAGAGTCAGCGTAGATAACGGCTTTATTTGTTTCCAGATGAACTCCCCAAGATTTATCATCAACAACAGCCATAGATTGTGCCCGGGCTTCTTTAAAAGCCCCTACAACAATTGTCTTTGAGGTGTCAATGTCTGAGGATTTTCCAAAGGAAACAATGCTTAAAGAGGCTAGCCCGGTTAAGATGGCTAAAATGCCAATCACAATTAAAATTTCGATTAAAGTATAAGATTTAGACATACAAACTAACTTCTATCTAACTATATTGTTCCAATTAATTGATAAATAGGGATAATGATGGAAATTGCCATCCCGCCGATTAAAAGACCAACAATCACTAATAAAATCGGCTCGATTAAACTAGATAAAGTCTTTAAAGTATTATCTGCCTGTTCTTCATAAAAATCAGCCAGATCTTGTAAAAGTTTATCTAATTGGCCAGTTTTTTCCCCAACATTAATGACTGAGACTAAAAGTCCCGGAAAATATTTTTCTGTTCCTCGAAAAGCATTGGCCAAGGATACACCCTTAATAATCTTGTCTTTGGCGTCTAAAACAATATTTTTATATATCGGTAAATTCATGCCCGAAGCAGCAATATCCAAAGCCTCACCAATAGGAATTCCGCTTCCCAGAAGACTCCCGGTTGTCCGACAAAATCTGACTAATTCAATATTTTTTAATAGGCTATTTGAAATTGGCAATCTAAAAAGTGCCCGGTTTAGGGCCCGCTTAACGACGCTTAACCTTATAAGAAAAACACAAATTCCAATAAAAATAATTAGAACAATAATCGTGAGGACTGGTTTGTAGGACGCTATCCTGGCTAATCCAAAAAGAATTCTTGTCGTGATGGGGATTTTGAGCGTCGATGACGCGAAAACAGTTACCAGTTTGGGGATAACAAAAGTGATAATTAAAACTAACACCCCCAAGACCCCACCGATTAAAACCGCTGGATAAATAAGAGCGTTTTTTACTTTTGAAATGAGACTATATTCTTTCTTAAGTTGAATGTTCAATCGTGCGAGAGATTCTTCCATTTTACCTGAGGCTTCCCCCGCTTGAATCATATTGACGAATATTTTATCAAAGTCTTTCGGGTAGTGACCCAAACCTTCACTTAAAGATTTTCCATTTTCGACATCAAATTTTAAATCATTTAGGACAATCTGAAAATGCCTATTAGTGGACTCGGTAGCGATAATTTCTAAGGCAGTTGTTAAGTTTACTCCCGCTTTAAGCATAGTTGCCAGGTTACCGGTAAGATTTATTTTATCTAGATAAGAGATCTTTTTATTAAAAAGTATTTTTTTGCCTAATGGAGAGCTTTTTTCTGTAACTTTAACGACCAAAAGATCTTCTGACTTTAAAAAATCAATAACTGCCGGTCTATCGGTAGCCTCCATCTCCCCCTTTTTGATATTTCCGCCAGAATCAGCGGCAATATATTCAAAATATGGCATAAAAATCTCCGCATTTATGAAAATAGGAATTAGAGATTTGAAATTAGGAGTCAAATCCCTAATTTCAATTTTCTATTTTCTATTCTCTGGTAACTCGTAAAACTTCGTCCAGCGTTGTAAGGCCGGCCTCAACCTTGCGAAACCCATCTTCAAGCATAGTTGTCATATTTTCTTTGATTGCCTGAGCCTTGATTTTTTCGGCAGATGACCTAGCAATCGTAAGGTTCTGAATTTCTGCCGACATATTAAAAATTTCAAAAATTCCGACTCTTCCTCGAAAGCCCGAACCCCCACACTGCTGACAACCCTTACCTTTATAAAATTGGCTGGGAAGTTTAATATTATTTAAAACTAATTTACCTTTAACCGACTTGTCTGTTTGCCGAGACTCCATATTAAGCCCCGTGATCTGGTTTTTAAGTTTTTCTAAATCATCTTGTGTCATTTTTACCGAAACAACGCAGTTGGAACAGATTTTTCGGACCAATCTCTGAGCAATGACAAGATTAAGGGTTGATGCCAGCAAAAACGGCTCTACACCTATATCTAAAAGCCGAGGGATTGCCCCAGCGGCGTCATTCGTATGTAAGGTACTAAGCAATAGATGGCCCGTTAAGGCTGAATGAACAGCCATTTCCGCAGTTTCCTTGTCTCGAATTTCTCCGACCATTAAGATATCCGGGTCCTGACGCAAGAGACTTCGAAGACCATCGGCGAAAGTCAAACCGATTTTAGGGTTGACTTGAATTTGATTAACCCGCTTAAGATCGTACTCGATCGGATCTTCAACAGTGGAAATATTAACCTCGGGACGGTTAAGAAGATGTAATATAGTATATAAAGTAGTAGTCTTTCCCGAACCAGTTGGGCCAGTTGAAAGAATCATTCCATGAGGCCTCTGGATAGCATCTTGAATAAGTTTTAAATCCCTCGGACCTAAACCTAATTCTTCTAAAGTTAAGAATCGCTCAGACTCCTCTAATAAACGCATAACCACTTTTTCTCCGTAAAAGGCCGGAATAATAGAAACGCGAATGGCCGTACTATGATGCTCTGTCTCATACCGGAACCGACCATCTTGAGGAATACGATGTTCGTCAATTTTTAAATCTGACAAAATTTTTACACGCGCCACCAATGCCGGATGGATAGCAGTCGGTAGACTAATAATGTCTCGTAAAATTCCGTCAATTCTGAACCTGACGATAAATTCTTTCGGTAGTCGTTCCATATGAATATCCGAGGCCCGCTGAGCGATAGCGTATTCCATCATTGTATCGAGAATATTTATAACTGGTAGATCTTTAGCCATTTGGATGATATCCGCCCCGACGGCTTTGGAGCGGGCGACATTTTCTTCAATGATTTTGGTGAAATCTTGGGCAATTGATTTTTTGTATAAACCCAATGCCTCCCTGATTTCCGAAGATGTTGCGATAAAAGGGGCAATTTTTAACCCAGTTTGTTTTTCAGCAAAATCAATCGCCGCCAAATCCCCGGGATCTTCCATGGCTAGTTTTAACTTGTCGGGTCCTCCTTGAGGGTCTTTTTCACGAGCAAAGGCAATAACCTTTTTGGATTTGGCAATTCCTTCAGGAATAAGTTTTATATCTTCTTCTTTAAGTTGGAGTTTTTTTAGAGAAACAAATTGAATGCCAAAATAGTCTGCCAAAATTTCTGCGAGATATTCTTCCGAAACATCTCCGTGTTCGACTAAGACATTTGTAATATCTCTATCGGTTTTTTCGGCTTCTTCGCGAGCTAAATCAAATTGTTTTTCATCAATAAATCCGGAAGAAAGCAAGGCCTTTTTTAATTCTTCGGTGGTAATGTGAAGCATAGTTTAAATAATAAGATTGTAAATTGCCGAATAAAATGAAAAATTACTTAAAACCAAAATTAAAACACCCGTAAGAAGAAAAAAGGGTACCAATTGTAATCGCTCCGAAACTTGCCTCCCACTTAAAACCATTTGTAATATTTTAAAAATCACCATTATAAGTAGGCTCCCGATTAGCAAAACATAAATATTCGGATACCCAACAATAAAAGTTACTAAAAATATTATCCAAGGATCATTTTCTTCAAATAGCGGCCGATTTACATATTTTTTAACCAACAAAATGATAAATATGAAAAATAAACCAATTAAGATACCTAAGAATAAAGGCTCAGAAATCATCCATAATTTCTCGGTAAAAAAAGTTGTTCCTTTACCCGGTAAAAGATAGACTCCTATCGGGCTTTTTTTGAGTTCTAAATAAAATAAAAGCATCCGAAAAAAGATTTGTAAGATATACAAACCGAGCATGATAACAATTGATTTTCTAAGCAGTCCAAATGGAATTCCACCCTTTAGCAGTTCAATTCTTAATAATACTAACAAAAGCACCACCGCAGTAACCATCGGTATCCAAAAAACTATCTGGGTTAACCAGACCATCTGCCCCTCCACTCCTGAGTTGTGCTCCCAAACAGGAAGCAATCTCAGGAAACCCTCCTAAGCGAAATCTATTTAGAGAAGATCAATAATCATCTATTTCTCTAAGAGATTGAGCGCTAGAGGGCGCTTTATTCTACTTATTTTATGGCAATGTTGTTAAGTCAGTCCCAACTTCATATCGGTTGGCGTTATTTCCACCGTCGGCCGCGTGTTTGGCTGTGTTGTCAGTGCTTTCAAAAGCGCAGTCAATTTCGTAAGTCTTTGAAGTCGAATTCCAGCCGAACCGATAGTAATTCGTCGCGTCATTGGTCGGATCAAGCGGCAAGGCAGCCAAAGGCGCTCCCGAACTAACCAAGGAAAAGTTTAATGGGACCCAACCTGTTCCATCATTTTTTTTGCACGCATTGAGGTCTGCTAGACACCCTGCATCTTGAGTGGTCGCGCTACTGGTTGCTGGCAATGTCTGATTGTCAGCCAAATAAAGATTAACAGCGGTTGCCAGACTCGTCATGTCGGAAAATCTTTGAGAATCACGAGATTTTTCCAAGATTTTCGCCGGGTTAATGGCAATAACAATAATAATTGCCAAAATAGCGATGATCGCAATTACGATCAACAACTCAATGAGCGTAAAGCCTCCCTTCGGAGGACAATACCTTTTTTTCAATTCCACCTCCTTTATCCGACGAATCTTTTTCACTAATCTAAACGAATCGACTAGAATTTATTCGCGATTATTCGTGAATAGAAAAATTCGTGGAATATTTTACATTATTTTATTACTTTTTTTGTTCACTTAAGAAATTTTCCACCTTGGTGACAACTTGTTGGGGAGTAACATCGGCCTTCACCAAATAATCGACTGCGCCCAGTTTAAAACACTCGAAAACCGCATCTTCTTGGCCGAAATTGGTTAGCAAAATTACAGGTGTCGAGAATGTTGACGGCTGGGACCGCATCTTCTTAAACAAGGCCAAACCGTCGAGTTTTGGGAGCATAATATCTAAAAGTACCAGATCCGGCTTCCCGTTGACAGCCTTATCAAGCCCCTCTAAACCGTCATAGGCGACCTCAACTTCAAAGTCATCAGACTCAAATTTTCTCTGATACATCTTAACCAAAGTAACATCGTCTTCAATTAAAAGAAGTTTGGCTTTAGCCATTTTTACCTCATTTTTATTGTAAAGATAATTTACGCTTTAAGCAACTGACAATCCCTCGACTACGCCCCCTCGGGAATACTCTCTCGATTATACTCGAGATAAATCGGGACGGGTCGGGGTAAACTAAATGAAAAATCCGAGCCTTTACCTTCTTCGGATTCGACCCAAATCTTCCCACCTTGTTTTTCAACCAATTGCTTAGTGATCCACAGACCTAATCCGGTTCCTGTAACTTGCCTGGTTTTTTCGGTTCTTACCCGGTAAAATTTTTCAAATAATTTCTTTTGACCTTCTTTGGAAATTCCCAATCCCGTATCTTTAACCTGAACGACAACTTCTTTATCTTTGGTGTCAGATGAAACCGTTACACTTCCTTGTTCCGTATATTTTATGGAATTACCGATTAAGTTAATGAGAACTTGGCGTGTACGCTCCGGATCGGCCTTTACCTGAGGAATGGTCTTTTTTTCATAAGAAAGAATCAATTTTTTGTCTTTGGCTTGAATCTGGAGTTCGTCAATAACTTCTTGGATTATTTTAGATAAATCTGTCGGCACTGGTCTAAATTCAATTCTCCCCTGCTCAATCCTACCGATATTTAATAAATCATCAACCAAATCCGCCAGGCGTTGAGTAATTTTGGCAACTTCCGTGACCATTTCTTTCATATCGGGGTTAAGCTCCCCGGCATCCCCTCCTAGAATCATATCTAAATAGCCTTTAACTCCGGTAATTGGGGTTCTAAGTTCATGCGTGGCAATTGAGATAAGTTCCTGTTTCATCTGTTCGACCTCCAAATCATGGGTAATGTCACGAAAAACAACGATTGCTCCCATAATCTTCTCGTCGGCCCCACGAATAACGGCAACTGATAGATATGAGGGGAACAATGTCCCATCGCGTTTTTTTAAATAAATTTCGTCGATAGAAGCTGTCTTGCCGTCTTTTAAGACTTGATCGATCGGAGAATCTTTGTCATCGATTTGCTGTTTTTCCTTATTCCAAAGGCCTAAAGTTTCCAAAATAGTCTTGTTTAAAAGTTCTTCTTGTAAATATCCTGTAATTTGTTCTCCGGCGCCATTTAAAAGAATAATTTTACCGGTCTGATCAACCGCCAAGACACCTTCACCGATAGAAGTGAGCAAGGCTTCGTCTTTTTTACGTTCTTCTTCGATCTCACGAAGCATCTTGGAGGAACTCACCACGACGGCAGCCTGTGAAGATAAAATTGTAAATAATCTTAAATCCTCTTCTCGAAAATAAAATACTTTTGACATCAGTTATTTTCGCTCGCCTTAGAACATCATTTGTTTCAGGATCCAATTTATTAAGCATTATAGGAATGCCCTTACAAAAGGCCTGGCCGGTGACGCCTTCGTCGGAACGGGCGCGTAAATCATTGACCTGGACATCAGTTAAATTAAATGCTGGCTTGACGGCTCTGAGTAATTTTTCCTGCGAATCATATAATACCAAGGCTCCGCGATCTGCCCTCAAAGTTCTTGTAATAAGTCCGACGATTGTAAATAGGGTTTCCTCAAAATCAAATAAGGTGGAAACGCTTCTTGAAAGTTCATTTAGGGTTTCTAATTCTTGCAAACGCTTTCTATTTTCCTCTAAAAGTTCGCTAGAACGGATGCTTACAATCGCCACAGCCGCTTGATTCGCGATGGTGACAAATAAGTTGACGTCTTTTTCGGAAAATTCTCTTTCTTTTTGGGTAAAAATACTCATCACCCCAACAACTTGGCCGCGAACCATCATAGGTACGGTAACAAGTGAATGCATGGTTTCTGATAAGGTTTTTGAGGCGATTTGGGCTTTAGCCAAATCTGTGACCACCGCTGGCTCGCGCGAATTAACTACTCCCCAAGAAATACCGCCTTTTGAGGAATGAATTGGCGGCTCTTTCATAATTTCTTCCCCCATTCCTTTGGCAACACGGCGGACGAGATATTCGCCCTCAACTGTCATGATTGTTCCAGCATCAACCTTTAGGGCTTTTAAAACTATTTCAAAAAGGGGCTCCCACAAACTGGGCAGGTCTCGAGCAC
>JAENIV010000038.1 GCA_016844295.1 Candidatus Berkelbacteria bacterium | reverse complement strand
CATAGACACGCGTGAGCTCTTACCTCACGATTTCACCCTTACCGCCGCGCGAAGCGCGGAAACTCGAAACTCTAAGCACTAAATTCTAAACAATATCTAATTTTTTAATTTCTAAATTCAAAACATTTTGATTTTAGAAAATTAGAATTTGGAATTTGTTTAGGATTTCGGATTTCGAATTTAGGATTTCCGTGCTCCGCACGGGTAGGCGGTATGTTTCTGTTGCACTTTTCACCCGCGGTTAGCGGGTCCCTAGGTCACCCTTGGTCGGCTTACACCGACTATGTTGCTCTAAGGTGCCTGGACTTTCCTCTAACCCGCCAAAGGCGGGTCAGTATTCGCCTCGACTACTTAAGGCATTTTCATTTTACCTTAAAAAATCTGTTTTGTCAATTCAGAAGACCCGAATGGCTCAGATGGATTGAGCCATTACATAAGGAGGACTTGGGGCTTTTTCGGTCTTTTTGTGCACATTAATAAAAGATATTGACCTTGGCAAAGTTTAAAACATGGCGGGGTTATGAACCCCGCCATGTGGAGACTAACGCATCTGCGTCCTAAAGCCGCAGACACTCGTGTAGAAAAGCAGTGTTAATGCCTTCTCTTCGGCGAAACGGGCCGTAGCCCATCATCGCCCGCAAGAATGGCAACATCGTCGTCACGCCGTCAATATCCATGTCGCGGAGCGCGCGTTCCGCAAGCTTGATCGCCAAGGGTCTTGATCCGGCGTGTACTATCAGCTTAGCAAGCAGGGGGTCGTAAACTGACGAAACTCTGAAACCAGGCGATAAATGAGTATCTATACGAATACCCTTGCCCTTCGGAAGTTCCAAGGTATAAATGATGCCTGTCGCAGGCGTTAGAGGCCAATATATGGTATAGAAGGGGTCAAATATAGTCAAATTACGCACCCAAAATGAAACGGTCTCCAATCGCATGCCCATGACTTTCGATTATCCCTGGCCATGAAGAGCCGAACTCCTCGCCAGCGGCAATGCGAATTTGCGCCTCGACCAGATCAAAACCGGTAACAGCTTCGGTCACCGGATGCTCAACCTGAATTCGCGTGTTGATTTCCAGGAAGTAGAATCGGCCGTTACCGTCAACCAGAAACTCTACCGTCCCGGCGTTGGTATAGCCGATCGCCTCGGCGAGTTTAACCGCAGCCTGGCATATCTGTCGCCGAAGTCGCGGAGAAATGTTCGCCGGAGATTCCTCAATTACCTTCTGATGCCTAGGAGTCTGGATTGAACATTCACGTTCACCCAGATGGATAACATGACCATAACTGTCCCCCAGAACTTGGACCTCAATGTGCCGAGGGCTGGGAATTTGCTTCTCAACATATACCTGATCCGAACCAAAAGCCGACTGCGCTTCATTGCGGGCCTGCGACAATGCTCGCAAGAGATCTACCTCGTTACGAGCCACCCGAATGCCGCGACCGCCGCCGCCGCGAGCGGCCTTGACCATGACAGGATAACCGATTTCATTGGCAATTCCGATTGCTTCATGGTTCCCAACCGGACCATTGCTCCCGGGCACAACCGGCAAGCCTGTTTGAACTGCCAGTTGGCGCGCGGTTGCCTTGTCACTCAAATACATGAGTATATCGGATCGCGGCCCGATCCAAACAAGAGATGACCGCTCACAAGCCTCCGCAAAGAACGGGTTCTCGGACAAATATCCGTAACCTGGATAGATGGCTTCGGCCCCCATGCTATTCCCTGCCGCGATAATGCCATAGTGCCAAAGGTAAGCCGATTGCCGCGTGACAATTACACCCTCCGGGGGTTCCGGATGCTTGAGCTCGACCGCTTCATCGGCCATTCCTACGTGGAGACTGTCAGCATCTTCCGGTTCGTAGATCGCAACCGTCCGAATACCGAGTTCCCGACACGCCCGAATCGCCCTTACGGCAATCTCGCCGCGATTAGCGATGAGAATTTTATTGAACATCAGTAGACCTCCATGACTCCATCTTGACAACCACATCTGAGACTGGTTCTATTCTAACAAATAAAATCATAATTTCAACAAAAAACGCGCCCCGGGCCGGATGGCCAGGGGCGTTAATCTGATAGTTCTATCTCGCTTGCGAACAGATCGATATCGCCCTGCGAGGTTTCAAGTTTAAGTTTCCCGCACGCTGTCAAAGCGCGCACGGTCGCGATCTCCCCCGTTTCGACACAGCGCATTCGTCTTCCCCCAAGCCAGTTACGCGATTTGAACTCGCAAAGTTCCGAACACGAGAGGTTCCCATGCCAACCAGGGCTAGCACCGCGTATTGCTTCGATGATACCGATAAGCATCGTCAACCGATCGATCGCTCCCGGTTTTTCGGCCAAACGGCCGAATGGGAGTTGAAACGAGGCGTCCTCCACCACGCTCCCCCAGCAGTTGATTCCGACCCCGACAACGCAGACCGGGCCAATTGTACTGCAAAGTATTCCGCCGACCTTCCGATCATCTACCACTAAGTCATTCGGTACCTTGAGCATAACAGCGCGCGTCGTAAAACGACTCACGCCTCGCGCCACCGCTAGCCCAACCCGAATTTCCAAGATTTGCGGCGGGCAAGTCGGCACCCTGAACGAAGAAGAAAAAAGTAGCGAGGCACCGGGTTCCGCTTGCCACTTCCGGCTTTGTTGGCCACGACCGGCCGTCTGGTAGTCAGCGACAGCCAAAAGCCCGTCCTGCAAATCGGCAACGGAGCGAGATTCAAGGTAGGTATGGGTTGAGTCAATCACAGGGAAGTACACTAACTCAGCCAAGCCCAACCGGCAAGCGATTTCGATTCGTACCCCCGAATCAGATAAAGCCAGGAGACCGTCTTCCATCAGCCACCTCCTTCGTCGAGATACTCAACCTGGAAGATGGATTCTTCCGCCCCCACCTTTGCCCCATCGACCACAAGGACCCTGACTATTCTCATCGGCCGTAAAGCCAGGATGTAGTTTCGGACCTTGCTCGCCAAGATGATGAAAAGCGGATCCCCAGCCTTGACCAGGTCGCCCACTTTGACAAACGGCGTCGCGCCAGGCTCCGACTGGAAGTAAACCTCACCTTCAATCCCAGGCAATACTCGGTTCTTGGGCGGCTTGTTCCAGACAAGCATGATAGCGTTCGGCAAAACCAAGTGCCCCTTGCGCACGGTCGGGGCCTTAAGAAGATGTTCTACTGCTAGTGCCGTCGCCACCAAATACCGTTGCTTTTTCCCACGCTCTCGCCAGACTTCGAGATGCGGGTACTCAACCTTCCCTAGAATGTCCCGAGCGACAGATCTAATTCCCCGAGCGTTCCTCAAGCGATAGCCGCGTTGATACGCAACACCCGGCAAGACTCCGCAGGCCCGAGACAGATCTTCTATGCTGACTCGCACATAGATCTTGTTTGGATTGCGCTCGATGAGACGCCTGATACCGCTCGCAATCTCCAGGAACATCTGGACCGATCGCCCCGAACGATATCGTTTTGTCAGTAGATATTTCCCACCAACTACCGCCCCCAGCCCCAGAAGGAGCATGAAGGCAGAGAACATGGTACGATCTTTGGGTTTCAACGACTGAACGAAACCCGCAAGTTCCTTGCCCTTCATGCATTTCACCTCCTGGTGAATCTTGTGTCAAATTAACATATTGCCAACCATAAAGCAAGAAGAAGACCCGAATGGCTCAGATGGATTGAGCCATTGGATAAGGAGGACTTTTGGCTATTTTAAAGATTTGTAGAACATCCGATGGGCTTTGGATGGACCAAGATTTTTTAACCTTTCCATGTGCTCCTTGGTCCCATATCCCTTGTGAGAACTAAAATTATAACCTTTCACCTCTTTATCTAACTTCCTCATCAATTTATCACGATATACTTTGGCGATAATTGAAGCCGCCGCGATTGACGAACAGATTCGGTCCCCCTTGATCAAAGCCCGGCAGCCCATTCGACTCGTTCTCGCTCTCTCAGGGCAAAGGGATGGCGGTCCATCGATTAAAATAAAATCGGGCTTAACTCTTAGCGCCTTGATGGCGCGGTTGAACGCCAAATGAGTCCCTTTTGTCAATTTTAATTTATTAAGTTCTTGGGCACTTACTTCCCCAATGCCAACTTTTGAAAATTTTCTTATTTTTTTTGCCAATACTTCGCGTTTTTTTGAATCTAGTAATTTTGAATCGCGCAAACCGTATAATCGTCGATCCAATATTACTGCTCCGGCCACAAGAGGACCTGCCCATGCTCCTCTGCCCACTTCGTCAACTCCGCAGATAAAGTTAAACCCTCTTGCATGTAAAAATATTTCATGATTATTATTGGGAACACGAAAATTCTGGCGTTTGATTCTCTTTTTATTCATAAATTAATAATAAACTTTTTATAGATTATTAAAACAACGGCCGGAGGCGCTGTAGCGCTTCCGGCCTGGCCGGTCTATCGAGTACGATTGGAAGACTGGGTTCCTCGGACGACTTCTCCACGGAAAATCCGCGTGATCGGATGGTTACCTTCTCCGACCACATTGGTATTCTGATTGGGACCACTAATCCTCATGCAATAGTTGCACCGAAAGAACCTGCGCAGATCTGGCGTAATTGCAGATCCCTCCAGGTTCTTCATATTATTGCAGGTACATCCTTCTGCCATTGCTTCTTCTCCAATACTGAAAATTGTGCTACGATAATAAATATTTTAGCATATTTGAGTACCAAAAGTCAATATTAAATAAAATCTATTTGAGTTCGGCTTTAAGATATTTTCCAGTATATGAGTTAGAAACTTTTATGATTTGTTCGGGACTTCCTTGAGCAACAATTTGCCCTCCACCATCCCCGCCTTCAGGACCAAGATCAATAATCCAATCAGCGCTTTTGATTACATCTAAATTATGTTCAATAACAATTACTGTATTGCCGCGGTCTACTAAAGTTTGTAAAACCGACAAAAGTCGTTTGATATCTTCAAAATGTAAACCTGTCGTGGGTTCATCTAAGATATATAAAGTTTTACCGGTATCGTGACGGGCTAATTCAGTGGCTAATTTTATTCTTTGGGCTTCCCCTCCAGAGAGAGTGGTCGCTGGTTGTCCTAAATGCATATAGCCCAAACCGACAGATTCAAGAACGGATAATTTATCATATATCTCACCGTAATCTTTAAAGAATTCTCTGGCTTCTTCGACTGTCATATCTAAGATGTCAGCGATTGTTTTATCTTTGAAGGTAATATCTAATATTTCCTGATTATATCGTTTGCCTTTACATTCCGGACAAGTAACATAAACATCTGGTAAAAAGTGCATTTCTATTTTTAATACCCCGTCGCCCCGACAAGTCTCACAACGGCCACCGCGTAAATTAAAGGAAAATTTTGAAGCATCTAAATTATTTGCCATGGCTTCGGGAGTTGAGGCAAATACCTCTCGAATCGGGGTAAATAGATTTGTATATGTTGCTGGATTTGATCTTGGAGTACGGCCGATTGGAGATTGATCAACAGAAATAACTTTGTCTAAAAATTTTATTCCGGAAATTGCTTTATATTTTCCGGCCTCTTCTTTGGCATGATGGATTTTTCCAGCTAAGGCTTTGGCTAATATTTCTAATATCAAAGTTGATTTGCCAGAACCTGAAACTCCAGTTATACAAACAAAATTATTAAGGGGAATATTTACATCAATATTTTTTAGATTATATTCGGACGCACCACGAATTACTAATTGCTGGTTAGATTGACTTCGACGTTTTTTAGGAATGTCTATTTTCCTCTTTCCCGATAAATATAATCCGGTTAAAGATTTATCATTGGTTTTTACTTTTTCAACAGTTCCTTCGGCCACTACCTCTCCGCCATGATCTCCCGCCCCGGGCCCAATGTCTATTATCCAATCGGCATTTTCGATGGTGGCTTTATCATGCTCAACCACAATAACGGTATTGCCTAAATCTTTTAGAGTATCAAACGTTTTTAATAATTTTTCGTGATCTCTGGCATGAAGTCCAATTGATGGTTCATCTAAAACGTAAATAACCCCCATTAACCCGGTTCCCAATTGAGTAGCTAACCTAATTCTTTGAGCTTCTCCACCAGCGAGTGTTTGAGCGTTTCTATTTAATGTTAAATACCCCAAACCGACATCTTGAAGAAACCCCAATCTTTCAATAACGCTCTTAACAATTTCTTCAGCAATTATTTTTTCATTCGGGGTTAAATTTTTTGAGTCTGATAAACCCTTGAAATAAGTAAAAAGTTTTTCAATGCTCGAACTTGTTATATCAACAATATTTCTATTATCAACCGTGATGCTTAGGACTTCAGGCCGTAATCGTTTGCCTTTACATGCGGGACAAATACGCTCAACCATATATTTTTCTATCTCTTGTTTTAAATAATCCGAATCAGTTTCTTTATAACGTCTTTCTAAATTTGGAATTACTCCTTCGAAAACACCATCACCATACAAAACTATTTGACGAATTTTCTTAGGTAATTCTCCAACGGGATCATCTAAAGAAAATTTATTTCTTGTGGATAATTCATTTAAGGTTTTATTATACCAACTTGCGTGCGAGGTAATTCTAGACCATGGCCTGATCGCCCCCTCGGCTAAAGTTAATCTTGGATTAGGCAATACTAATGTCGGATCAATTTCATAACGTCGGCCTAAACCCTGACAGGTCGGACATGCCCCTTGAGGTGAATTAAAAGAAAACATTCTTGGGTGAAGTTCGTCTAAAACCGTTTTACATTTTGGGCAGGTAAATTTTTGGGAATATTTTACTTCTTTGTTTGAATCAAGGTCAATCACGCTTAAATTCCCTTGACCCATTTTTAGAGATTTTTCAACGGTTTTCAGAACCTCGTTAATATTTTCTAAATTAGTTCGAACTTCAATTAAAGCGTCTATCGTATGTAGCTTGGATCTATCAAGATCGACAATCTGAGCCTCGAGGATATCCATCAGTATCCCATCTATTCTAACTTTAGAAATTTTTAAGGCTTTCAAATTCGCGAGAAGATATTTATGCTCGCCCTTTTGATTTTTAACTTGAGGCGATAAAAAAACGATATTTTTACTTGTTTGAAATTCTTTAATGATATTTTGGCTAATTTCTTCTGGCGTTTGTTTTGTTAATACTCTTTTACAATTTGGGCAATGAGGCCGGCCAACTCTTGCAAATAAAACTCTTAAATAATCATATATTTCTGTAACCGTGCCAACCGTGGAGCGCGGATTTTGAGATGCACTTCTCTGATCAATAGAAATTGCCGGAGAAAGATTCTCGATCCAGTCAACATCGGGTTTTTCTAAATTACCAAAAAATTGTCGGGCATATGTAGAAAGAGATTCAACATACCGACGTTGGCCTTCGGCGTAAATCGTATCAAAAGCGAGCGTCGATTTCCCGCTTCCTGAAATTCCGGTAATTACAACAATTTTATCTCTTGGAATCTCTAAATTGATATTTTTTAAATTGTGCTCTCGAGCACCATGAATGATAATTTTATTTCTAGAACTCATATTTTCCCAGTTTCGTTAGTTTACTTCAGTCATTATAGCATTATTGATCCAAAAGCGCAAGACCTATAACTCCCGGGTGAATTCAGGTCACAATGCACCAAAAAGCTGATAAGATAAGCCATTAAGAGAAAGGTGGTGCATGTGTCAAATTTAACTTTGTATGAGCGAGATTTT
>JAENIV010000037.1 GCA_016844295.1 Candidatus Berkelbacteria bacterium | reverse complement strand
GGAAGAAATAGTATTCCGCGCACCGCTCATGCTCTTGTTTCCGTCATTGACCAAGACTGTCTGGGTAGCCGTTATCATCAGTAGTTTAGTCTTCGGAGCCCTGCACGCGACTAAGAACTGGATCAATCGAGGAAATCTATCTGGGATGCCAGGCGTGGTGGAATCATCTCAGGGTATTGGCTGGAGAATTTGGCGATTCAGCATAACAACGATCCTCGGCTTTATCCTCGCCTATCAAGCAGTTTTACATCAATCGTTATACCGATGTTTCTGGATCCACCTTTGCTGGAATGTTTTTTTCATGCTGATATTCCCGTTACTTCTCAGATTCCTTATACCCTTAGTATGCAATGCGTGGATGGCAATTACTGGACGAAATTTTCAACGATCAAGATATTTCTAGGCGGGTCGAACTCTCGGCCCGTTTTTTGTTAGACGAAATCTAAAAAAATATTTAACAAAGCCGCATACTGCTATGCGGCTGAGGTCCTTTTAAGTTTAGTGATAATTCCTAGACCAAAATCATTATGTAGGGTCGTTACTGAATCATACTCAATGTTGGTAAGGATGGTACGTACTGAGATTTCTTGAGTTTCCATACTTTTCGAAATAACGGCAGCGAGAGAATGATGCTCAAGTACTTGGGAAGTCTCGGCATCGTCAGGAACAATTATTTGCCAGTTATTAGCCACAATAAATGATCTTCCTCCATTGACAATCTCGGCTGAAGTAATAATAATTCGGCCACCGCTTCTAAGCACTCTTAAATATTCTGATAATGTTCTGTCGAATTGGCCAGGGTTGTTACAGTATGTGATTGGTCCGTCAGAATCGAAGACTGTATTAAAGGTTTCATCATCAAAAGGAAGATCTTCACCTATGCCAGCCACAAGTCGATCTTGAGGAATATCCGGGCTCATCTTGAGGGCGGCTTTTTTGCGCCAGGACTTAAAGAAACCAATATCAACTCCGTAAGTGTCAAAACCGTGTCTTGTTAGGTCATTAACGAACGTTCCCTTGCCACAACCAATATCAAGCACTGGGCCTTTGAATAAATGCCAAAATGCTTTTGGCGTAATTCTGCCGCGCCACATCAAGAGAAAGTCGTCTGATGACCTGGATACCATTTTGTTGTGGCTCCACCTATGGCTCAAGATCATTTGATACGCAGGTGTTAGTATTGGCTTTGCCACGTTCACCCCCTTATTTCAAGGTGCGCTAATGTTGAATATTACCAAATCATCACTGAAAAGTCAAATATATAAAATCATAATTATTGACGAAATATTTTTATCTTGCTATATTAAAAACTCCGCGAGTTTCGCGGTGTACCATCAACAAACCGGAGAGAACGATGCTCCAGCACAGGATCTATATTCCAGCCGGCGGTCGTCCGATGAGTACGGATGACCCCAGGCCAGAGTGGACTGGTAAGCAAGATTGGTACCATCTGCCTGAAGCAGTTGAGGCAGCCAGCAAGGGAGTTACATTTGGTTTGAACATCGTTGGGCCAGAGAAACTTCCGTCGGACTTCGATCCGGTTTTACTTGGTGTCCCCTACGGCATGCACGCTGCTAACGAATCTCTAACTCAGCTTTATGCTGCTCATAGGAAAGGCGACCAGGAAGCCCAGACCGCTTTTTGGAAGAGGTTGGAACTATGGGCAAGTCTTTCGCCAGCCCCGGAATATGTAACCTTCCATCTAGGCGGGACCGGCATCATCCCCAAGCAATTGGACCGAGACCGCTTCAATGTCATTCAGCCGATCGGCGAGATCGAAGTCCACCTGTCATGGCTCCGTGATACTTTCAGACGAATCCTGCAGATTCTGCCTTCCGCTTCTCCTGAGAATATCGGCAAGGATCAGTTCGTCGGACCACCTCAGTGGGATCTTGGTGGCGAATGGCTGGGTATGACCTACCAAGAAGACCGGCGGGGCATTGGTCCTGATATTGCTTACATTTTGGCAGACACCCAAGGTCGTGCCACCTTCGACGTCGAACACTGGTTCTTTTCCAGCCAAGCGCTCGATGGTACCGCCCTCGAATACCAAGGGCTTGAGATGCCACGAGTTTGGGATCTTTCGCAAGGAGGAGAGGAAATCTATCGCTATACCGGGCTGCTTTATGTCCAGGGTAAACCGGTTGGTGTTCCGATCCCCATAGGTATGGACCAGATGATCAGTGATCTTCGGCCGAAAGTCCTTCACGTCGGCGGTATTCATCCAGCGGTGATTGAGGTCGCAGCCGATGAAGCCGATAACCCTTATCACCATCATCTTCAGCAGATCCTACCACAGGATATCTGGGAGCAAGTGAGACTCCGCCGGGTGGGCTCTCACGCTTCAATTAGTGAAGACGACAAGATGCTCAAAGATAGTGTTATCACTGCCATCCGCTGCGGAGCCGAGATATCAGTCCCTGAGGTTGCTAGCTTTGGTGAGGCGGCGCCCAAAGACGGCTCTAGCCCCGGTTGCTGGTACTGGCAACCCAAAGACGCTCTCAAAGAGAGCTTCCTGGCTTACTGCCGAATGCTTCCGGCACTCATCGCAGCCGCTCAAGCATAGTCTCTAGATCGAATATTCCCAGGCGGGCCGTATGGCCCGCTTCTTGTAAATAGAGATTTGTAGTGCTAAACTATAAGGCTCGGCTTGCAGAGCAGCAATCCTACCACGAGGTGAACTAGAGTGTTAATTCTGGAAAGACAGGTTGCTTTACCAGGTGGGACCCGGGAATGGGAAAGACACCAGCGTTGGAAGTTGCGTTTCTTGCTCAAGCACCAGGCGCGGTTGGCCGCGCTCGGCTACGGTGTCTGCTTAGGCTTTCGCGACAAGATTCTCCTATATGAAGGCGCTGGTCGCGAGATGATAGACTTCTGCAACGATCACGGCATCGGCTGGATGTGGCATCCTCCTTACAACACGGTCTTCGGTATCGGTCAGACTGGCAAGGTTACGAATCATCTTCTGCGAGTAATGGATGCGGCTAAAGATCTCAAAGACCTAGGAATGCAGTGTTTAGTCGTTCACCAGGATGCTGCCCAAGATGTAGCGGCGGCGAATCGGCCAGGTTTCTACCACTCTCTTCTCTCGGCCGGTGAGTACCTCTTGTTTCTCGAGCGGCAACTCCTCGCCCTTTCTGAGGTCCAGGAAGCATGCGGCGGTCTGCTTGTGCTCGAAAACGTTCACACCGAGCTCTATGGCACAATTGGGGAAGGCGAGGCTCTTCGTTACTTCTTGTACAACGCTCTTCAAAGTGGCTATCTTGAGCTGCCGTGGATAGCTGACTGGCTCAAGGTCGGACTTGCCTTTGATGCGGATCATTTCCTCGGCGCTCGTAACTTTCTCTTTCGTCAGGGCCATGCCTTAGGGATTCCGCTGCCGCCGACTTTCGGAAAGCCCTATCGTTGGAGCGAAGACCAGCGAGAACTTGAAGAGCGATCGGGCATCTTGCTTGTCAAAGGCCAGCCACCGGCTGGAACCCGATACCTCAGTCTTCAGGAGTATCTCACGTTACTTAAGCCGCAGGTCATCCATCTCGATGGTGCCGCAGACCTAATGAACGCCCAAGGTGAGATGAGTGGCCATCTGGGCTTTGACCTTCGAAAATCCCGCGAGCGTCAGAGCCTGCTCGTGCAGGTCGCCTGGGTTGAAACCTATGGCGGCATCCTCGAGGTCGAAAACGATGGCCGCTTGCCAGGGTATTCACAAGATCATCCTCTGAGCGACCGCTACGTGAAGCAATACCTGTTCCTCCAGACCGTCAGGGCAATTGAGCGATTTCGTTCTGGCGATCAGCGCTACCAACCGGATCCGGAATTCGCCCTCTAATATCCGAACTATCAGAATTTGTTTTGGACCGACCCGCTATTGAGGATCGGTCCTTTTCTTTATCTTAAAAATATGGCTTAATTAAAAAAAGGAGCACTATGCAGTGGTATTGGTATTCATTAATCGCTTTATTTTTTACTGGCTGGTATTCGGTGGCGCAGAAATGGGCTCTAAACTTAAAAATTGGGCGGACCCAACTTTTAACATATACCTTTTTAGGTCTATTTTTATGTTATTTTGCCTACGGGTTAGTGGTTGATCACAATGCTGTTTTTGAACTTTTCAAAAAACCAAGATTCTATTTTTGGGGGATTTTTGTGGCCGTCTTTTCTATGCTGGGCAATATTAGTCAGATAAAGGCCTTAAAAACATGTCCAAACCCGGGTTATATCTCGGCAATTGTCGCCCTGCAATCTTTAATAATTTTAGTCTTGTCATTTTTATTCTTAGGTTCACCGATAGCATGGCAAAAACTTGTTGGAATAATTGTCCTGTTGGGCGGACTATACGGTCTTTTGCTGGATAGATCAAAAAATAAAGACACTTCATGGTATCTTCCCGCTTTTAGTGCCATGCTTTTTTGGAGCATAATGGTCGTAGGTGTAAAACAGATGACTAATTTAGGTATCCAAGCGTATCAAATTTTGATAATCTTGTTCTTTTTGGCGAGTATCGGTTTTTTAATTTTAGCAAAGGTTGAAAAAATTTCCCTCAATTTGAAAGATTTACCTGAAAAAATATATCTTCCAATCTTTATGGCGATTTTTGTGGCATTCTTTTTTAATTTGCTCAATTTCATTGCCATTAAAACTGTTTCAAACCCAGGATACTCAGCCGCCGTTTCCAATGCCGGTGTTTTGTTGACGCTTCTATATTCAGCCTTAGTTTTTCCCAGGAATAATGGGGGTGATTTTAGTTTGAGAAAATGGGTGAGTGTTATTGTTATTATTATCGGAACGACTATTATCATCTTAGCCTAAGGCTTGACCCTTTTGATGCTCTGCCATCTAATGGGGCTTGACCCCGCTACAATTGCTTCCTCAAAAAGGAACTGCGTTCTCTACTTTGAGGAGCGCAATATACGGGGTTTGCGGGCCGACGTAACGTCGGCCCTTGACAAAGATTGACTCTCATGTAAAAATCTGCGAACTTAGAAGTACAGAAATTTATTGAGTTCATCGTATAGATCAACCCCGCCAGAGGCGGGGTCATCGGTCGCCCATGGCGACCTCGACAATTAAATTTAAAGTTTAAAGGGAGGCGAAGTGAAATTAAACGCAGGGGTTATTGGTGTTGGCAATATGGGTCGGCATCATGCCAGGAATTATCATGAGATTCCGAGTGTTGATTTAGTGGCGGTGGCTGATTCCGATCAAAAACAGGCCAAAGAAGTGGCCGAGCGTTTTAAATGTAAATATTACACCGATTATCGGGAAATGCTAGCCAAAGAAAAAATTGATGTTATTTCTATTGCCACGCCGACCAAGACGCACAAAAAAATAGCTCTCGATTGCATCAATAAAAGCATCAACATCCTGATTGAAAAACCGATTGCTGCCACTGTCGCTGAAGCCAAGGAAATTGTTCATAAGGCCAAACAAAAAGGCATCAAATTCACCGTCGGCCACATTGAGCGCTTTAATCCGGCCGTACTCAAACTTAAAGAAATGATTGATGAAGGAAAACTGGGTGAAATTGTGATGGTTTCAACCTTTCGGATGGGGCCGACGCCGACCCAGATTCGCGATGCTAACGTCGTCATTGACATCGGCGTTCACGATATTGACATTATGAACTGGTTTTTCGGCCGCTTGCCGGAGAAAATTATGGCTGAAGGCGGTAACGCCCTTCATCATTCTCACGAAGATCATGTCGAAGCCTTTTTGCGCTACGGCCGGGGCAGAACGGGGTTAATGGTTGCTAATTGGATTACGCCTTTGAAAGTCCGTAAACTTTCCGTTTCCGGGAAAAAGGGTGATGTCGAGCTCCATTACATCACCCAAGAGTTGGATTTTTATAAAACCATTGCGATGCCTGTTTACGACGACTTTGGCGATTTTTTAATTAAATTTTCCGACAGTCAAGGTAAAAAAACCATTGCGGTCAAAAACATTGAGCCACTCAAAGCCGAAATATTAGCTTTTATTAAGTGCATTAAAGAAAACTGCCGGCCTGTTGTTACTGCCCGCGAGGCAATCGAAGCGCTGGATATAGCCCATAAGATAAATAGGTTGATAAGATAAAACATCCACTAATTTTCACACACGAATTAGCACAAATAAATAATATGGCTCAGAAGAAATCAAAAATTAGAAAATCGAGTCCAAAAGTATTGATTCACAAAACTGCCATTATCGAGGACGGTGTTGTTATCGGCGAAGGTAGTAAAATCTGGCATTTTTCCCAAGTGCGCAAAAACACCAAGATCGGCAAAAACTGTGTAATTGGCAAGTCGGTTTTTATTGATTTCGATTCCGAAATAGGCGATAACGTTAAGATTCAAAACCACGCCCTTGTTTATCATAAGGCGATAATCTCGGATGGAGTTTTCATCGGCCCGAACGTTTGTTTTACCAACGATAAGATTCCCAGGGCAATCAATCCCGACGGAAGCATTAAAAGCGCCAATGACTGGCATGTGTCCGTGATAAATATCGGACAAGGCGCATCAATTGGTGGCCACTCGGTAATTTTGCCGGGCGTAAGTATCGGCGAGTTTGCTTTAGCCGGTTCCGGTTCGGTGATTACCAAAGATATTCCGTCTTTCGCTTTGGTTTATGGAAATCCGGCTCGCATTCACGGTTTTGTTTGCCGCTGCGGTAAAAAAATTAAAGAGTTTCATGAAAGCGACGAAGTAATTGTCGGTAAATGCGAATGTGGCCTGAATATTCCGGTTGACCGCGAAACTTATAAAAATTTACAAGGTGGAGAACCAAAGAGAAGAATCTGGCTGAGATGAAAAATGAATAACACAAAAAAGTATGCTAAATTTCCCGCCAGAATATTATGAAAAAAGATTAAGAAAAATCGGATTCACGGGGAAAGACAGAACTTTACTAGATGCAGGTTGCGGAGCCGGGCATTGGTCATTGGCGGCAAGTAATTTGGTTAAAAGTGTTTCTGGAATAGATTCGACAGAGAAATATTTGCTTGTTGCGAAAGATATCCAGAAAGGTTTTTCGAAGAAAAACATTGATTTAATTTTTGGCAAAATGGAAAAACTGCCATATAAAGACAATTCTTTCGACTTGGTTTTTTCTTATTGCGCCTGGATGTATACCAAAAGGCCAAAAAGTTTAAAAGAGTTAACCAGAGTTTTAAAACCCGATGGAAAAATCTATTTTGGTGCTGTCACGGGATTTGGGTGGTATTTAAAAATGATCGGACAGGGGATCTTCCAAGGTAACCGCCAGTTAATCTGGGAGTCTTTAAAAGCCATAAAAAATCGAGTTTATACCAATGAATCTGAGACAAGAAAATTGTTTAGGAGAAATAATCTCAGAATTATCGGTTTAGGCTCAGATGCAAATTTAGGAGATCCAAAAATTATCATCAAGCCTCTTTACGAGAA
>JAENIV010000036.1 GCA_016844295.1 Candidatus Berkelbacteria bacterium | reverse complement strand
TCAACATCTTTTTGCTCGGAGGGTTTGAAATAGGTGATTTTATTTTTTAAATATTGGAAGGTTTTTTGAGGCATAATATTTCAAATTCAAAATCCTAAACTATAAATTCCAAACGGAACATAGTCAGATGCTGAAGGAGCGGAGGGGCTTGTCCCGAGCGTAGTCGAGGGATTACCGTGTTTAACCCAATTACCATTTGAATCTTTTCCGCCCAAGGCGGATCCACCCTTGGCGGAAATCCAGATATCTTCGGGTAACGAAAGCCGTAGAATTAAGATTTTTAAAAGAACCGCCCCGATGATGGCGATGAAAATAAAAGAGGTCTCTTCATCAATTCCTTTCATTAAAGATATACCCTTGTAATCTAATATATATCAAAACTACACTTAAAAATCAAGATGCATTAAGCAAAATTTAGAACTACCAACTTTCTCCCCCCCCCTTTTTTTTTCGACATACTCAGGATTTCGTTGGCTCGTTACCACGAGCCTCCTCCGCCACCTCCAAAGCCGCCGCCGGAGGATCCTCCGCCTCCGGAAAAACCAGAGCCGCCCGAAGATGCGGATGTTGAAACGGGTGGAGAAAATGACGAAACTGCCGAGCTATTGAAAGAATTTAAACTGCTGGCAAATACAACGGCATTAAAGGTTGTCCAATTTCCACCCTTATACCAGTCTGGGGGGTTTTTATAGAGATCTTTAAAGTTTTGGGCCCATTTGTCGGCGATCCCAAAAACCATGGCGTATGGGAGATACTTTTCAAAAATATTTTCTTTCTCTTGCCATTTTAATTTGTAGCGCTCGGCTCTGAATAAAAATTCTTTAAATCCAAGTGATTTTTCTTTGGTAATGGCACCTTCGCGGGTTTTTTTAGGCATCGAACGGGTATATATTGCAATTAAAATTCCAGATAAGAATAGGACCGTGACTAAGTTCCAAGAAAACCAAAATAATCCCCAGGGTAAGAGTATGAAAAGGACAGCAACAGCACAATTATTTGATCGAGCCCGTTCGGGATTTTTAATAAAATACTTTTTTTCAACCATGCGGTTGTAAAGACTATCTTGAATATCATTAATCTCTTTACCAAGCGAATGGGAGATTTCGGAAAGTTTGATTTCTTTTTTCCCGGAAAATATTGCCATAAATATTTGTTTTTCAATTTCATCCAGTCCTGATTCGTCGTCTTTAATGCGGTAAAGAGTATATTTTTTGTCCTTGCCTTCTTTAATTTTTAAATAACCCCTGACAGCAAGATCAATTAATGTTGCTGAAATATCTTTCCGGTCTGCTTTTTCGTCGACTAAAGTGCCCATTTCTGCTGGTTTTAAATTATCTGGTGGTTCAAACTCAGGCGCGATTGTTTCCCGCCCCGGCGCGTCTCTTCCGGAAAGAAAATAGCGGATTAAAAGGAGAATAAATACTATCGGTAAAATAAGCCAATACCAATAGGATTCATGGCGCAACTTAAGATCATAATTTCTTTGAATAACTTGAATAATACCTTTGTTAATTCCCACAACAATTGTTAAGGGACCCATATTAGAAGAAAAATCGACTTTTCCAGCTTCAAAGGATTTTTGACAATCTTGTTGGCTACTACCCAGGGGACCTGTAAAACATTTGTATTGTAGTGTTTCATAATTAACTTTTTCTGGTAACATTGCCCGGGCAGAGGCATTATTGATCGGGACGGCGACTCCATCTTGAGACTCATAACGAGCGCCTGTAACATTCCAATAGAGTTCATCATGATCAGCAAAATAGTTAATTACTCCAGAAACATTGTAAGAAATTATATAAGTTTGTTCACCCTCAACGGTTTTGTTGGGATCGCCTATTTTTAATATGACATCCGTGCCGTCGCGAGATTCCTCATAGGGCCAGTTATATTCCTGGGTATCCTTAACGGATAAAATCGTAATCGGAGTTTTAAAGTATCGATCCTGGGAAGCATCTTTATAATGATAGGGAATTTTTCGGTAAAACCCGTGTCTGGGGCTGGAAAAAAAATAATTAATTTCCTCGCGAACATCAACTGAAGAATCCGTATTAATTGTAATGTCGGAATGAAACTTTAGGATTTGCTCTTCAATTATATTTGTTGCAGATGCTTTTTGGGGTAATATCAAGAAGATAAAAAACAAAATTACGAGAACAATAATTTTCTTCATTATCTGAATGCCTTTTTGATATTTTGGATAAATTGTTCAAACCAAGGAGGATATTTCCAAAATAAATATACTAGGACAATAACAACTAAAATAAAAATTATTGTACTAACGATTCGATTAAAACATGATTTACAACACATGGTTTTAATGATAAATTTATAATTTTATATTTAAAATTTTATTGTATTGACGGTATAGGTTGGGGTGTGGGAGCGGGTTTCTGTATAGGCCGTTGAGGTAAGGGTGGATGGGGAATCACATATGAAAGAATAATCATCAATGCCGCCGCGGTTAAAACTATACCTGACATAATTAAGCCTGGTCGAGTCAGATTTTGATCAATAGACGCCATGATTGGATTTAAAATTTGTGCCGTTGTGGGAGTTAAGGCCGATTGAATTTGACTGCGAATTAAAGTCCGAACAGCCGCGCTCATTAAATTTAAAATAAACACGAAACTCGATGGCAGAATTAATCCTAAGCCAACCCAGCGAAGGATTGAGGGCCAGTAAGATAGATTCAAGAGGACAAGAATAATTATCAAAAGAATACTAGTTATTAAACTTACAAAAAAGAAAATATTTAATAAAGTAAAACTTTGTTTCAAACTTACGATTGAATGGTTTTTTTCATTAATGATTAACGTATCTGGTATTTTGTTGATAACCTCTGTAAAATCAGACGGAACAATCATACTGGAAACCTGACTGGCGCTAGTCCCTTGGGGAATACACGTGAGAACTGTTTCCTCGGGCGGTATTTCATCATTTTGACAAGTAGGCATATTTTTAACTTCTTCTTGGGTGGTAGTTACAAAATTTTTAGTAAGTTCTTTTTTAAAATCAAGTAAATTAATGCTTGCGTTTACAGTTACTGTTTTGCCAGAAGCGAAGTCAAATATCAATGGCAAGTTAGTTTCAGCCGTAGTTTTCATCCAAACTGGATTAAAACTTTTCGCATAAGCGCGAATAACAACTTTATCCCATGAACTCGTTGAAGAATCAGAATTGTTGATTATTTCTTGGCTGATTTGATCAAGATTATTATAAATTTTCGCCTGGTCTAGAACTTGAAGTAATGTTTTTGCCTGTAAAAGCATTTTCATCTGTGAAAAACTAAGCAAAAATATGATACTGAAAAATAATAAAAAGACCAAAATAGAACCAATACATTTATGCCGCATAATACCTCCATAGTTATTGTATCGAATTTATTGACCTTGGACAAACCAATTTGAATTCAGGATCCCAAAATCCAAAGAATTTGTCGTACCGTCTTTATTTATATCTGTTAAGGGATCGCTTTGGGACCATTTAGATATTTGTTTGGAGAAATCAATACTATTAATAATATTATTGTTATCAATATCCCCGCCCTTTAAAATTCCAAAGTCCAATAATATGCCATCGGATAAAGCCTTGTTTTTAATCGTTTGACTTAAAAAGTTGGGCGCCTTAATTTTTAAATCATAATTCCCGAGCCATAAAGTTGCGTTTGCTCCGGAGGTTTTGCCCGATGAATCGGTGGATAAATTACCAGACTCAAGAATCGGGGTAATGCTTCCGGCAGGATAGATTTTTAAATTCGCACCTGTGGTTGAATGATCATTCCTGGACTGTAATTTAAGTGAAATATTTAAATTCATCGGATCTGGCTGTAAACCCGCTGCTTCTTGGGCTGCACGGGCAAGGTTTATTTTCCCATGGCCGTAATAATCATCAACCCCTGGTGTTCCCAGGTCTGTGGCTGTGCGCTCTAAAATATCAACTGCCTCGGTGGAAGTTAAAGTCGGATTGAGGGAAAATATTAATCCTAAAAGACCCGCAACACACGGGGAAGCAAAGGAAGTTCCCATCCAATAACGATATTCGTTTCCCATGCTTGTCGTAATTACAGTCCCCGGGGCGGCGACATCGATATAAGAACCATAATTAGTGTAAAAAGCCGGAGCGTTGGTTTCATCTAAAGCGGAAACACCGACGACATTGGGCATTGAAGCCGGATATTCGAGCATGTTGGTGGAATCATTGCCCGCGGAAGCCACGACAACAGTATTTTTTTGCCAAGCATAATTAACGGCGTCCCGGACAGCCAAAGAATCCGTATAACCGCCAAAACTAATGTTTATAACTTTTGCGCCGTTATCGGTAGCAAATATTATTGCGTTGGCGATAATATCATATGAAGAATAGCCGGACTCACCTGCAATCCGAACTTCTAATATAGGATTTTGCCAAGTTACTCCGGCAATGCCCTGATTGTTATTTGTGAGCGCGCCTAATACCCCCGTAACTGCAGTACCATGGCCAAAAGCATCCTCGGGGGTTGGATCGTTATAGACAAAATCCCAACCGGGAATCAATTTACCTTGTAAGTCCGAATGGGTTAATTCAACCCCGGTATCCAAAACGGCAATTTTGACGGAAGAAGTACCGGTAGTTATGTCCCAAGCCGTTTCAGAGTTTAAATTTTTTAAATATGATTGATCGGAAGCGTAATAAGTGTCGTTTGGAACGGAAGATGCTTGATAATACCCGTCAACCTCGGCGTATTCAATTTCATTTGGATAATTGTTTTGAAATTCTCCAACAAAATCTTGAGCGGTTTTACCTTCCGGGACCTCTAGAACATCGACATCAATTTTAGGAATATTTTTTCTTACTTTAGCGCTTGTTTCCAATTTTATCTCATTGCGTTTCTGTAAGTTTACAGACTTCTTAAATTTAACAATGATCTTGTCTTTCGCAGGAGGCTGATCGCGAAATTTTATTGGCTCATTCATAATTTCCGTGGCTTGCGGGGAGTATGTTTTTAATAGAAATCTGGAAAATAAAAATACTACTATTAAAAATGAAACGACCAAAATAGTCCGTAATAGAGTTTTTTTCTTCAATTACCCTCCCAGCGTAAAATAATATCCTAGTTAAATATTAAACTTTTATAATAGATTTAACAATATTAAAACAGTTTAAACCTTCGAGGACTTTTTTAATTTAAAAACTATTGTATCACTAGAGCGCAACATTAAAATATGATCGCCTTTGTTGATTTTGCCGGTTAAAATTTCTTCTGAAAGAGGATCTTCAATTAAATCGGCAATGGCTCGTTTAATTGGACGGGCACCGTAAAGTGGGTCAAAGCCTTTTTTAATGATTAGATCTTTAATTTTGGGGCCAAATTTGACGGCGAGGCCTTGCTCTAATAGTCGTTTTGATAATATATTTAAATTTAAATCAACGATTCTTGCTATATGGTTTTTTGATAGGGGTTTAAAAACAATAATTTTATCTAAGCGGTTCATCAGTTCGGGTCGAAAGTTTTCCTTTAAGCGACGGACAAGGTTGTCTTTCATTTTATCGTATTGGTCTTCGGCTTTTTTAGCTGCTCCGCCTCGGGCTTGAAAACCAATGGCGGCTTGAGCGTTGAATTCACTTACACCAATATTAGAGGTCAATATTATAATTGTATTTTGAAAATTAACTTTTTTTCCTTTGGCGTCGGTTAATTGGCCATCTTCAAAAATCTGTAAAAGCATGTTGAAAATTTCCGGATGGGCTTTTTCAATTTCGTCAAATAAAACAATCGAATATGGTCGGCGCCTGACCTCTTCAGTTAGACGGCCGGCATCGTCGTAGCCCACATAACCAGGAGGTGCCCCGACTAATCGGGAAATGTTATGCCTTTCCATAAATTCAGACATGTCAATTTTAACAATAGCATCGCGCGAGCCAAAAAGTTGGTAGGCCAAAACTCGGGCTAATTCGGTTTTGCCGACACCGGTTGGACCCAAAAAAATGAAAGATCCAATTGGCCGATTAGGATCACTGATTCCTGTTTTGGAGCGACGGATGGCCTGGCTGATTTGACGGATGGCATCGTCCTGGCCAATAATAAATTTTTTTAAATTGCGTGATAAATTAAGGTATTTAGACTTGTCGGCCTTGGCCAAACTTTCGGTCGGGACATTTGTCCAAGTTGAGACGACTCTAGCAATGTCGTTGGCATTAATTTCTTTTTGAGGAAGTTTATTTTGCCAAGTTTCGCGGGCGAATTTTAATTCATCGGCAATCCTGACTTCCAAGTCGCGTAATCCAGCGGCTTTTTGGTAATTTTGATTTTGGACTTCATGTTCTTTGGAAGCAGAGACCATTTTCAGTTGTTTTTCCAAATTGGTAATTTTGGGTGATTGCTTAGTTTGGCCTTCTATATGTCGAGCAGCCGCGGCTTCATCGATTAGATCAATAGCCTTGTCTGGTAAAAATCTATCGGCAATATATCTTTTAGATAAATTAACTGCCGCTAAAACTGCGTCATCGACGATTTTGACATTATGATAGTCTTCGTATTTTGAACGAATACCTTTGAGTATTTCGATTGTTTCGTTGACGCTGGGCTCTTCAACATTTACCTTTTGTAATCGTCTTTCCAGGGCTGAATCTTTTTCAATCACCCTACGATATTCGTCAGAAGTTGTCGCCCCTATTAGGCGAATTTTACCTTTAGCCAGGGAGGGCTTTAAAATATTGGCGGCATCTAAAGATCCTTCGGCAGAACCAGCGCCTACGACCGTGTGAAGTTCATCAACAAATAGAATACAATTGCCAAGTTTTTCAATTTCATCCATAACTTTTTTGATTCGATCCTCAAATTGGCCCCGATACATAGTGCCAGCGACAAGTGAGGCGAGATCA
>JAENIV010000035.1 GCA_016844295.1 Candidatus Berkelbacteria bacterium | reverse complement strand
TTGCTAAATTGTTCAGGAAGATTTTTAAAATATTTCTGGTTCATTTTAATATCAACATCTTTCGGTTGACCGTCAATTACAATCATACCGGTTTCAATAATATTCCAATTATTCCAGTTTAACTGATATCCGTTTGCTTTTAAAATGATTAGGGTCGCGAAAAATACAAAAGAAACGAATAGAAAACCCCAAAATATAATTGAGAGTATTTTTTTGCGGATTCGTTCAATTTTTGTCATAATTTTCTTACCTAGTATCTTCCTCGTTTATTTTACTTTATAATAGATTAAAACACTATTCTAATCAAGATTGGAGAGCGTATTTCAAAATTTATCATCCGTGGCGGAAGACCACTCACAGGTGAAGTTGATGTTTCGGGAGCAAAAAACTCTGCAATCAAAATGATTGCTGCATCTCTTTTGGTTAACGGAATTACAACTTTAAATAATATTCCTGATATTTTAGACGTTCAAACCATGTTAGAAATTATCAAAGGTTTCAATATAAAAGTTAAACGAGAAAATCATAAAATCACTATTGATACAACAAATATTCAAGAAGCATCCTTAAATTTTAAATTAATTTCTTCTATTAGGGCTTCGGTCGTTTTAGTCGGTCCTTTACTTGCGCGTTACGGTAGAGTAATAATCCCTCATCCTGGTGGTGATAAAATAGGCAAAAGACCAATTGATCGCCACATTGATGCTTTAAAACAACTAGGCTGTAATGTATCTGAACATGATAATTTATATGAATTCTCGTATGAAAAATTAAAAAATGATACGGTAAGTTTTGATAAAATTACAGTCGCGGGAACAGAAAACCTTTTATTATTTTCATCCTTGATCAACAAAAAAATTACTATAAATAATTGCGCTATTGAACCTGAAATTCTAGATCTAGCTGATTATTTAAAAAAAATTGGTGTGCATATCCAGCATGATGGTCGTACTTTCGTTGTAGAGGGTAATACGACACTTAAAGCAACTGAGCATTCGATTATTTCCGACCGTCTGGAGGCTGGAACTTTCGCGTGTCTTGCCGCTGCCACGGGTTCAGAAATTAAAATTAATAATTGTCCAATCCATTATTTAAACAATTTTCTTAATGCTTTAAAAAAAATTGGTGTAAATTTTGAGACAGGAGATAATTTTTTATATATTAAAAAATCTTCAAAACTACAATCTTTCGATGTTTCGACCGCCGAATACCCCGGTCTTTCAACCGACCTTCATCCCCCTTTAGGGGTTTTGCTCACTCAAGCGCATGGGACAAGTGAAATTTGCGAAAACATATTCGAAAATCGCCTAGGATACTTAAATGAACTAAAAACCATGGGGGCAAATATCGAGATTCTCGATAAATCCAAAGCCAAAATTTATGGCCCAACTAAATTACATGGTGCCAATATTCACAGCCTTGATATTAGAGCCGGGGCAACTTTAATTATTGCTGGCCTAATTGCTAACGGCGAAACTATAATTGAAAATGCCGAAATTATCGATCGCGGATACGAGAAAATTGAAGATCGATTATCGCAGATTGGGGCAGATATTAAAAGAGTTATGTGATATAATGAGTTGTTCTAATTAGAATGATTTTATGATATTAAAAAGAATCGGAATTGATTTAGGTACAACTAACATTTTAGTTTATATCCCAGGTAAGGGCATTGTTATCAATGAACCATCGGTTGTAGCCATAGAAGTGTCGTCGAACAGAGTAATGGCTATCGGCCAAGAAGCTAAGGAAATGCTTGGAAAAACTCCTGATAGTATTATTGCTGCTCATCCTCTTAAAGATGGGGTAATCGCTAATTTTGGGATTGCCAAAGCCATGATTCGTCATTATATTAATCGTTTAAGCGGTTCGGTGAGATTATTTAGACCCGAGGTTATGATCTCTGTGCCTGCAGGCGCAACTTCCACTGAACGTCGCGCTGTTACAGATGCGGCACTACAAGCCGGCGCTAAAGGTGCTTACTTGATCAAAAAACCCGTGGCCGCCGCTCTCGGGGCGGGAATCCCTATCTCTGCACCTTCGGGAAATATGATCATTGATATTGGCGGTGGAACTTCGGAAGTCGCTGTTATTTCGTTAGGAGATATTATTGCCTCGAGTTCTGTGCGCGTCGGCGGTAATAAATTTGACCAAGCAATTACGAGTCAGATTCGTAAAAAATATAATCTTGTTATTGGTGATACAACGGCTGAAAATGTAAAAATTAAGATCGGTACAACCCTACCTTTAAAAAAAGAGTTAACAATGGAAGTTTCCGGGTGCGACAGCATTACTGGTCTCCCCGAAAGCATGCTAATTTCATCTTCTGATATAATTTCCGCTTTGCGTGATCCGATTAATGAAATAATCTCTGCTGTTAAAGAAGTTTTACAAAAAACTCCCCCGGAATTGGCCGCCGATATTATGGATAAAGGTATTGTAATGACAGGCGGTGGATCTCTTATTAGAGGAATTGATAAACTTTTTACTAAAGTTACCGGAGTCCCTTGCCAAACAGCGGAAGATCCTTTACTTTGTGTGGCCAAAGGTACTGGTTCGGCTATTGAGAATCTAGAAGCTTTTAAAAAGTCTGTTTTGTGGCTTAGATAATATTATGTATAACTTTCCACGAATCTTATATACTAATTAACACAAATCAGAAATTAGTGATGATTCGTGAATAAAAAATCAGTGGAAGGATTTACCTTGTTAATAGGCATTGATGCTTCGCGCACAGCAAAACAATTTAAAACCGGCACGGAAACTTATTCAACCGAACTTATTAAAACCTTAAATGAAATTGACCGCAAAAATAAGTATATTTTGTATACACCCCGAGATTTAAGTGAAAAATTACCAAATCTAGGGTCAAATTTTAAGCAAAAAATCTTGCCCTTTGGAAAACTCTGGACACAAGTTCGCCTTTCTTGGGAAATGCTCACGAACACTAAACCAGATATTCTGTTTGTCCCGGCTCATACCTTGCCCATGGTTATGCCCGAAAAATCAGTTGTCACACTGCACGATTTGGGTTTTAAGTATTTTCCTGAACTCTATTCCCAAACAGACATCAACTATCACAACTGGGCCATGGGACATTCGGTCAAACATGCCCGTCACATTATCGCAATTTCTGAATTTACGAAAAAAGACATTATGAAATACTTTACCGTGGATCCGACAAAGATTACGGTTATTTATGAGGGATTTGATCAAGGAATATTTAAACCCCTGAAAAATAAAAAGAAATCTGAAAAACCATATATTTTATTTATCGGCCGCCTAGAAGATAAAAAAAATATTATTGGGATGATTAAGGCTTACGCGATTTTACGGAAAGAAAAAAATATTCGCCATCAGTTCATCTTGGCTGGCGGTCCCGGTTTCGGATATGAAAAAATTCAACTTGAATTAGCAAAACTTCCCAAAGAAATTCGTCAAGATATCATTTTGCCTGGTTATGTTTCTCAGGAAGAATATGTTAGATTGCTTAAATCGGCCGATATTTTGTTTTTCTGCACTTTTTTTGAAGGTTTTGGTTTGCCTCCCCTTGAGGCAATGGCTTGTAGCGTACCCGTGGTAGCATCTAATAGGACCTCAATACCCGAAATTTGCTCCAAAGCGGCTTTACTGGTTAATCCCGAAAATCCGTTTGATATGGCTGTCGCCTTAAGCAAAATAATTAATAATGCTGGTGTACGAAAGGCATTAATCTCTAAAGGTATTGCTCGAGCATCTTTGTTTTCTTGGAAAAAATGCGCTCAAAAAACTTTAGAAGTTTTAGAAAAAGTTTACTGCGAAAAATGATATAATTAATATGATATAAGTGTAATGCCCATCCTGCGCTCAATCTTTTGCAGTATTCAAATTGTTGAAATCTGCAAATAGATTTCGCTTCGGAGGGCTTCCTGTTCTTTGCTTCCCGATTGGGAGCGCAAAAACAGGAGTGGAGGAAAGATGAAACAATTGGGAGACATCTTAATCGTTCTCGCGGTTTTATCGGTTGTTTTGGCTATAACGGGAGCCATTGGCACAGACATTTGGCTGGCGTCAACACAATGGTTGTTAGTTTCTGCAGTTCTTTCTATTTGGGCAGTCTATACAAAAATCCGAGACTAATTCTTGATTACTGGAATTTATTTCTATATAATTAAGCGTTCATGAAACGTAATGTTTTAGGTATTAAAATTGAATCTTTAACTTTTTCTGAGGCAATTAATAAAATTGACCTTTTAATTGTAAATAAAAAACCATCTCAAATTGTTACTGTTAATCCAGAATTTATCATCTTGGCCCACAAAGATCCTGAATTTAATAAAATTCTCAATAACGCGGATTTATCTGTCCCTGACGGTTTCGGTTTAATTTTAGCTGGTAAATTTTTAAACCAACCTTTTAAGGAACGGGTTACTGGGGTTGATTTAACCTGGGCAGTGTGTAAATTGGCCGAAGATAGGGGATATAAGGTTTTTTTTCTCGGTGGGAAAACAGGCGTGGCTCTCGAGACAAGTCAAAGGATTAAAAAACTTCATCCACGCTTAAAAATTGCTGGCGCTTATTCAGGTTCACCAACTGATAAAAGAGTTTATGAGCTGATTAAAAAATCCAAGCCTGATATTCTATTTGTTGCCTTCGGCGCCCCGAAACAGGAGAAATTTATTGCTGAACTAAAAAATAATGATATTTATGTTCCATTATCTGTCGGAGTCGGCGGAACCTTCGATTATATTGCCGGTATTTACCCATATGCGCCTTTGTGGATGCGAAAAACTGGGCTCGAATGGCTATTTAGGCTTTTTACCCAACCTTTCAGGTTTAACCGTATAATTACCGCCACTATCCGTTTTCCTTGGGCGGTTTTGAGATCTAAACTATTTTGAACAAATTAAATATTGACCTCTTTTATTAATAATGATAGAATCTATCTGAACGAGATTCAACAACAGGGAGAGGACTAGTGATTCCAGCCAGATATTGGCTTCGGTGGGTTGCCGCCGGAGTATTGCTTCTTCTTCTATCCATTCCTGCTAACCAGATCCATCATTACGTTTTTCTTGGATTTTTCGCATCAGGTATCGGACTATTCCTCGGAGGATCATTCTTCTTCTGGATGACTCGATTAAGAATTATCTAACTCACAACGATTGTACAGGAGCCCTTCAATGGGCTCTTTTTGGT
This sequence comes from Candidatus Berkelbacteria bacterium, assembly GCA_016844295.1. Classification (GTDB taxonomy): domain Bacteria; phylum Patescibacteriota; class UBA1384; order UBA12157; family JAENIV01; genus JAENIV01. The sequence goes on along the minus strand of JAENIV010000035.1, from coordinate 1,714 downwards.
AATTTTCTCTTGACTTTTCTTCAAAATCAGGATATAATTTATTGTATTCTGTCTCAAGATGTACGTTGAAAATCGAACCTGACGCTATAAAGCGTCATCAAATACCCCCAGAGAGGAAATGGGAACGATGAAAAGCGGAAAGATGATCGGACTGATGGCAGTTGGAGTGCTCGCGCTCCTGGTGTCCCTGATGTACTACGGTTGCTCCAATGGGGAGATCAGGCTTCGCAACCAGGCCGCGGCCCAGCAGGATTCCAACAAGGTGATCTTCACTCAGGTCTGGACTATCCTGCACCAACAGGCGGGCGTCGCCGATCAGTACAAGGACGCCTTCGCCAAGATCTACCCGGACCTGATCGCCGGCCGCTACAACAACGACAAGGGCGGCACCTTCATGAAGTGGATCGTCGAGAGCAACCCCAACTTCGACACCACACTTTACCGGACATTGATGGCCTCCATCCAGGATCAACAAACGCAGTTCTCCGAGGTCCAGCAGCGCCTGCGGGACATCAAGCGTGAGCATGACAATATCCGCACAGTCGCGCCTGGCAGCTGGTTTGTCGGTGGCCGGCCAGAACTTAAGATCCAGCTCGTGCTCTCAAGTGAGGCCGAGAAGGCCTTCGACACCGGCACGAAGGACGACATCGACCTCTTCCCGAGGAAGTAACCTATGATCATCTGGCTCGCGATGGCAATTCCATTCGGTACTTGGGCGATTCTCTACCTCAAGTACCGACGTCACATGATGTGGTGGGAGTTTCTTATTCCCTTGGCCGCTTCGGCGCTGCTGATCGGCATCTCAAAGTACTGTACAGAGGCTACCCAAATTCACGACACCGAGTGGTGGGGCGGTTGGGTGGTCAACGCTCAGTATGACGAAAGATGGGACGAAGAAGTCCCGTGTACGCATGCTAAGTATAGAACCGAACCAGATGGCAAAGGTGGTACTCGGGAGGTCTTCGATGGTTATGAACATACCTACGACGTAGATGACCATCCGGCTGAGTGGCGTGCCTTCGATTCTAACGGGATCCGGCTCGGTATTGGTCAGGATATCTTCAAGCGTCTCGTACACCAGTTTGGTAACCGCCAGTTTATAGATATGAACCGTGACTACCATTCTCAAGATGGCGATCGTTACGAAACCATCTGGCCGCACACCGAGGACTCCCTCGAGCCGGTTACGACCGTGCATAGATGGACCAACCGGATCCAGGGCTCCGACAGCGTCTTTAACTACCGCAAGGTCAATCCCAAGACCTATAACCTGTTCAACTATCCTAAAGTCTCCGGTTACACCTGCCAAGGAATTCTCGGAGACGGCGGACCCACCCAGAGAGCTGCCGAAAGGCAGATCCAACTCCTGAACGCTCTGCTCGGCGCGAGCAAGAAGGTTCGCGTCTGGATCTTGGTCTTCAAGGACAAATCCAGCCAAGCCAGCGTAGAACAGGAGTGCTACTGGAAAGGTGGTAACAAGAACGAGTTCATTGTCACCATCGGGGTTGATCGCGCCTACAATGTTAAGTGGGCAAGGTCCATCTCTTGGACTTCCGCTTCGAGCCTCAAGACTGACGCGAAGGTGTTTGTCCAATCGCAGCAGAAACTCGATCTGGTGGCCTTGGTCAGATGGCTGAAACCTCAGATCCAAGACCGCTACGTCCACAACAGCTTCAAGCAGTTCGACTACCTGACTGTGGACCCACCCATGTGG
>JAENIV010000002.1 GCA_016844295.1 Candidatus Berkelbacteria bacterium | reverse complement strand
AATGGGTTTTTTCATATTCATTGCCCCAATGGACAAAAATAATTACGTAATTTGAAAGATTTTTTTGAGAGCGAATCATTTCGTCAATATTTGAGGAACACTCCAGGGCGTTAATTGCAATAATGCTCATTTTTTTCTTGCCCGAAGCAAAAGTTTGAAGGGAAGCATCGTTGTCACAACCAGGGTTTCCAATACTATTTATCTTATTTGTCTTAAGCAACTGAATGGTATTATTAAAGCCGCTCATACCTTGATTCAAGGTATGATTATTGGCCAGCCCAACTGTGTTAATATGTAACCATTTCAAAACTGAAATTGTTTGGGGCGGGAAATTAAAAATCAAATTATCGGGCGCCGGATTAGGAAAAATATTTTGTTTAGAAATGGGTCCTTCTAAATTAAGCATAGAAACATCAGTTCCCCAAAAAAATCTGTCACCAAGATTTTCAAAGGCTTTTTCTAATTTCGGGAATTTATAATAAACGCCGCGCCCAAACATGGCATCCCCGGCGAACATAAATGAAATTTCATTTGTTGATCTTTGTTGTCTTTCTTCGTACCAACCCAAAATATAACTTGTTGATTCGCTATCCGGTTCTTGGAAAATTTCCGCTGAGTTAGAGTGATATCCTAAATGGAAATTCATCGTTGAATTTGATTTTGCCCAAAATGTTGCCAAGGTCAATGCTTGTGGGGAATCAGTTTCAGATTGCCAGGCCAATTTTTCATCAAGATTTTCAAGTGCCCTAAGACTTAGACTGTCATGAATTTCAGCTAGCGTCCCGGTTTGATAATGTGAAAAATCGATCGAATTAATCATTAAACAATTACTCGGACATATTTTTATAAGATTTTCATTAAGTTTTTGAATCTTATCATTTTCCGTATTAGCTTTTATTATAAGCGGGATAATGTTGGCATCAGGAAAATTTGTCGAGATATCATTTAAAATATTAGTGATTCCGTGTTCTCTTTCAAAAGCGCTTTCCTGGTTTGTAACAAGATTCTTCTCGAGTTGGTTAATTTTATCACTATCTGGTAGGATAATCGAATTTGTTAAATGCCAGGTTTTGTTTGTTGTCGAGATTGAATTAATACCGGAATTAAAATGATCTGGTGAAACTAAAATTACATCTCTGTATTTTTCTTTTGCAGCGACTTCTCTGAAAATCCGGCTTCTTTCATGTTTAACTAAATCGTGATGGGCAACCACTAAAGTTGAAATTTTATTCTGATTAAGCTCAATCTTTATCGGTGTTGTGCGAAACAGTGGAGAGGTCAGGTAGGCTATGACGATAATCAAAAGACTTAATAAAATTCCAAATAATAATTGTTTAATAGTTCTTGTCATGAATGATTCCAATTATATAGACTGAATATATGTTTATTTTTGAGCGCCACACCAAGGCATTCGGGCCGCGACTGGAGCGTAGAAAACTTTTCTGCCTGCATCATACCACGGGATTACATCCCGTGGATAGTGATTATATCTTAAATATCATTACTTGATAATTGATTTTTAATTTGGTACAATATAAAGGATCTTAATATTAGCCTCCTAACCATCATATATATCGAGATTAATGCTGATTCCGGCAGCCAATATTTAAGTATTCCCCATTGATGGATATCTAACCCGGTTAAAAGAATACATTTTTGCCGAGGTAGCTCAGTGGTGTACTATCCGCCGAAGCGGATCAGAGCACAGACTGCAAAATTTTGCCGGGTTAGCTCATTGGCAGAGCAGTTGACTGAAAATCAACGTGTACGCAGTTCGATTCTGCGACCCGGCACAAAGCAAAATTTTTGCATCCTAATCGTGGTGTCGCGAGTTCGATCTTCGCCCTCGGCACCATATAGATAATATTTTATGATTGCGAAAATCGATTTATTAAAATTGCTGAATACAAAATATATATTTGAAATTAGCCCAGAGCCAATATCAGATTACTTATATTTATCAATATTATTTGGTCTGTTAATAGTTATAGCGTTTATTTTCTGGTTTATATATAAAAGAAAAAGAAAACAATTAGATTTATTCAAAGCGGTCCAAAAAAGTGTTTTTAACCCTTTCTTTTATACGGGCATTATCGGATTAATATTAATATTTTTCCGTTGGCAAGGTATGCCTTATTTAGGAAGCCGTTTTTTCCTCCTAGTATTATTGTTACTTTTCCTGTTCTGGGGAACAAATATTATTTATTTCCGATTTGTCACATTCCCCAAGCGAATCAAAGAATATCAAGAAAAAAAGAATTTTAATAAATATTTACCTTCAAGTAAATAGATAAAAAATATATTGATAATTTATTATCAATAACAGGAGGTTTAAAGGAAAATATGTCAGACCAAAAATCCATGAAAGATTTAGTCACAAAAGTAGGGAAAAATTTAATTCCTGTTCGTAGCGGGGAACTTTTCGAAGTGAAAGTAATTCAGGTCTTAAAAAATAAAATTTTAGTTGATGTCGGCGGCCTTGCGCTTGGGATGATTCCCGAGCAGGAATTTTCACCTGAAATGACCGAAGCTAAAGTGGGTGATAAAATTTTGGCCTACGTTTTAACGATCGAAAACGATGACGGTTATGTAATACTTTCGCTCAGAAGGGCCGACAAAGAACGTATCAGTAAATTATTAGCCGAAAAATATGAAAAAGGCGAGGTAATGCAAGTTAAAACTACATCAGCGAATAAAGGCGGATTACTTTGCCAATTTGGCGATTTTGAAGGATTTCTGCCAGTTTCACAATTGGCTACCTCACATTATCCAAAAGTTTCAACCGGGGACCGTCAAGAAATTTATAATCGTTTAAAAAATCTTGTTGGACAAATATTCCATGTTAAAATTTTAAATTTCGAGCCAAATTCGGGGAAATTAATATTTTCCGAAAAAGCGGCCGGCGATTTGTTCTGGCAAGAAAAACTTAATAAAATTAAAATTGGCACGCGGCTTACGGGTGAAATTACGGGAATTGTCAACTTTGGCTTGTTTATAAAAGTTGTTCTTAAGGATAACGAAGAAGTAGAAGGTCTAGTTCATATTTCCGAAGTATCCTGGGATCATGTCGAAGATTTAAATAAAATGTTTAATGTCGGACAAAAAATTGACGTTGAAGTAATCTCTACAGATAATGATCGATTATCACTCTCAATTAAGAAATTATTAGACGATCCTTGGTTAAAGGAATCTGCAAGTTTCAAAGTCAAAGATATTGTAGAAGGTACGGTAACGAAAATTACTCCCTTCGGAGCCTTCATAAAAGTCGGTAGTTTAGATGGATTAGTGCACATTTCTAAATTGGGAGAAAAGATTTCCGATCCTCGACAAATTGTTGAGGAAGGAAAATCATACAAGTTTGAAATTTTATCAATTGAGCCGGAATTGCATAAATTAAGTTTAGGAATACCATCTTTAGAAAAAGATGAAAAGGCTAATAAATCTGATGTAAAAAAATCCGTAAAGAGCAAAAAAACAAAACCCTCAACTTCCCTCGAACATACTCTCTCGATTCCACTCCCTCGGGCATACTCGGGACAAGTCGAGATAAATCGGGACAAGCCGCTCGGGGTAAAGGAGAAGAAAAAGAAATGATAATAAACTATAACGGAACCGAAAATTTTACAATTAAATCTAAAAATAAAACTGTTAAAATTGGTCAGGAAATTTCCCTGGGGGATCTTAAAATCACAACTCCCGGTGAATACGAATCTGGAGGTGTCCAGGTTGAAATGATCGATGGGATAATTGAAGTTCTTTCGGAAAAAATGTCTATCGCCTGGATTAAAAAGGGTAAATTTCTTAAAGACGAAGAAATCGAGAGAATTAATGGTATAAGTATTTTACTTATCGGTGTCGGGGGCGGTAATTTTACAGAGACAAAAATAGCAATTGATGTTATAAACCAAATCGAACCATCTATTGTCATACCAATGTATGAGCAAAATTTAGATAGTTTTTTAAAAGAGGAGGGCGTCTCTGGTCCCGGGCAAGATCAATTAAAAATAACATTTAATGAATTGCCCCAAGAAGAAAGAAAAGTAGTAATCCTCAATCCTTCGACTTAGCTCAGGATTGATGGCGAGCGGAGTCGACCCATCAATGCTACTGGATAAAGTTTGTTCAAAAATTCGTAATTATCAAAATTTCTTACTCATGATCCATGAGGATCCTGATGGAGATACTTTAGCCGCAACAGTCGCAATATATTTAGTATTACGGTCATTAGAAAAAAATGTATCGATGGTATGTAAAGACCCGGTGCCTGCGCCATTTTTATTTTTACCAGAATCTGCAAAAATAAAGAAAGACATACTTTTTGGCGACTTCGAGGTCATTATTATAATTGATTGTGGGGATCTTAAAAGAACGGGTTTTTCCGAAAGACTTAAAAAATTCAGCCGAGTTAGAAAAAATTTAATAAATATTGATCATCATCCGAAAAATGATCTTTGGAAAATCGCCAATATCAATCTTGTCGACCAAAAAGTTTCCTCGGCTTCGGAAATTGTTTGGAAACTGATTAAAGAGTTAAATGTTCCAATTACAAAAGAAATTTCTACAGCAATTTTAACAGGTATATACACCGATACTGGCGGATTTAAGCATCCTAATACCACTCCAAATACACTCAGGGTATATTCAGAATTATTAAATTATGGCGCGCGGCTTAAGCAAATAACTAAAAATGTATCCTTAAATAAAAGCGTCGCCTCATTAAGACTCTGGGGTGTGGTTTTATCACGTATCCATAAAAACCAAGAATTAGGCATTGTCTCGTCGGTTGTCACCCGAAGAGATCTTTCACAATGTAACACAAATTACTACGATTTATCAGGCGTAGTAAATTTAATGAATGCAATTCCTGATTCTCAGGCAGCGATATTGTTTTTCGAAACTCCAGAGGGGCTGATTCGCGCTTCGCTTCGAACGGAAAAAGACAATGTCGATGTTTCAAAAATTGCCAAACTTTTTGGTGGCGGGGGGCATAAAAAAGCTGCTGGATTTAGCATCGCCGCGGATTTATGGCTAAATAACCGTAGTTGGGAAATTGTCTTAAAGTGATTTTTAAGGTATAATACTGGTGTATTTGGATTTAATGCTGATCACGGGTAACCAAATACTTTTTACTTTTACTAATTATGCCCGGGTGGCGGAATGGTAGACGCGATGGACTTAAAATCCATTGAGGATAAAACCTCATGCGAGTTCGAGTCTCGCCTCGGGCATATGGGATCCTCATTACAATGTGAGGATTTTCTATTATTTTCAAGCGTAATACCCTGTCATTTATGACAGGGATGAAGCGTAGAAAACTTTACCCAGAACATACCACGGGCTTCAGCCCGTAGATAGTGATTGTCATTGGTAAAACAATGTTGTTTAATAAAAAGGTGTTTTTAATTTATTAGGAGGTAATATGTGTGGGATTACAGGCTATATCGGTTCTAAAAAAACTTATGAAGTTTTGCTTGATGGCTTAAGAAGGCTCGAATATCGTGGTTACGACAGTTCTGGGATTGCCGTTCAAGTCGGTAATAGTATTAAATTTCTCAAGCGTAAAGGTAAAATTATTGAACTAGAAAAATCTCCTGAAATTAAAAATATGGTCGGGACCATGGGCATTTCTCATACGCGCTGGGCAACTCACGGAATACCTAATGAAATTAATGCCCACCCTCATTTAGATTGTAAAAAGGAAATTGCCTTAGTCCACAACGGAATTATTGAGAACTATCATCAACTGAAGGAAAAATTAGTTAGAGAGGGGCATAAATTTATCTCAGCCACAGATACGGAGGTAGTCGCTCATTTAATCGAAAAATATTATAAAAAAAATAATTTTGAATCTGCGGTGGTACGGGCGATTGAAGATATCCACGGCTCCTTCGCCCTGGCAATTATTCACAAAGACAGTGAAAAATTAATTGCTGCCCGTCGAGGCTCACCTTTGATAATCGGAGTCGGAAGAAATGAAAATTTCATTGGATCTGATGTTCCTGCTATTTTAAAATTTACCAAAAAGGTAATCTATTTAAACGATGATGAAATCGCGATTTTAAGTCCAAACAATATTATTGTCAAAAACCTTCAGGGCAAGATTATTCGTCCGAAAGTTAATGAAATCAAATGGTCGCTTGATCAAATTGAAAAAGGTGGTTTCAAGCATTTTATGCTTAAAGAAATCTTTGAACAACCGCAGGCAATTTCGAACGCATTAAGCGCGAGAATTATTAATAATAAAATAAAATTAGATTTAAAGATAAATCCGAAAAATCTACAACGGATTTTTCTTGTAGCCTGTGGAACTGCCTGGCATGCGGGCTTAGTAGGAAAGTATATTATTGAGAAATTAACTCGTAAGAGTGTTGAAGTTGATATTGCCTCGGAATTCCGGTATCGCAATCCAATCATCGGCAAGGGAGATCTTTTAATTGCCGTTTCCCAATCTGGTGAAACGGCTGATACCCTTGAAAGTATCAAATTGGCTAAACACCAGGGTGCTAAAACCCTTGGAATTGTTAACGCTGTTGGCTCATCGATCGCTCGCGAGGTTGATGAAGTCATTTACTTGCAAGCTGGGCCGGAAATCGGAGTTGCTTCAACAAAAGCCTTTACTTGTCAGGTTATTTGTTTATTGCTTTTCGCTTTATACATGGGCGAAAAAGGGGGCAATAAAATTGAAAAAATCGTTATTAAAGATTTACAAGCTTTACCAAAATTGATCAAAAAAATCCTTTCGAAATCAAAAGACATTCAAAAGATAGCCAAAAAATATGTTAATGCGCAAAGTTCCCTTTACCTGGGGCGCGGAATTAATTTTCCGATCGCCTTAGAGGGTGCTTTGAAACTTAAAGAAATCTCCTATATTCATGCGGAAGGTTATCCGGCTGGGGAAATGAAGCACGGTCCAATTGCTTTGGTTGATGAAAAACTACCCGTTATTTTTATTGCTAATGATGATCATACTTTAGAAAAAATCATTTCTAATATGGAAGAAATCAAGGCACGGCAAGGAAAAATCATCACCGTTACCAATGTCGCTGCCGAAAAAATTAAAAAAGTCTCAGACGATATTATTGGAGTGCCGAAAACGTCAGAAATTATCTCGGCTCTTATTAATGTTGTGCCTTTGCAAATATTGGCTTATTATGTTGCCGATTTACGCGGAATTGATATGGACAAGCCGCGAAATTTGGCAAAATCAGTTACTGTCGAATAGCCACTTCAAAAATGACCTATATTCTGGTACAATATTTTTAGTATGAAAAGAATAATCCAATTTGTAATTGTAAGTGTTATTACGGTTACTTTAGCTTTAGTTTTTTATTTTTTCTTTCCACGTGTTTGGGGAGGGATTTTATATCCTTTGGATTATAAAGAGTTAATTAGCAAATACGCGGTAGAGAGAAATTTAAGACCTAATTTTGTCGCAGCGGTTATTTACAATGAAAGCCGCTTTCATAAAGATTCCGTGTCTGGTGCCGGCGCAGTGGGCTTGATGCAACTTATGCCGGGAACGGCCGCGGGGATTGCCGACGAAATAGGTGAACCAATGGGTAATCTTCACGATCCAGACACAAACATCAAATACGGAACTTGGTATCTTAGAACCTTGATGGATAAATACAACGATAATGTCGATCTAGTTTGCGCAGCGTACAACGCCGGATCGGGGCGGGCTGATCAATATAAAGATTTTGGTACACCTTTACCACTTGAAACAGTTTCTTTTATCCAGAAGGTGAAAAACGCCGAAAAAATTTATGAAGAAATATATGATTCTTGGTGGATTCAAACTGAAGCCGCCTCATCAAACCCTGCAGCGTTGGGTTTTACTAATGTCGCCCAGTTCGTGAGGGGACTAATTTTAGGTCAGTAATGGACTCAAGAAACTTAAGAGAAAAATTTATAAAATTTTTCGAGGGCAAAAATCATAAACTCGTTGCTCCGGCGTCTTTGATACCGGAAAATGATCCGTCGGTTTTATTTACGACCGCTGGGATGCAGCAATTTAAGCGTTTTTATACCAACCCAGAAGAAGCGCCGGCAAAAAATATTGTGACTTGTCAACCGTGCATTAGAACATCCGACATTGATAACGTGGGCGACGAAACCCACCTCACTTTTTTAGAAATGCTCGGCAATTTTTCATTTGGCGGTTATTTTAAAAAAGAAGCAATCGAGTGGGGATATGAATTTCTCACCGACGAACTAGATATCGAACCCGAAAGAATAACAAGTACGATTTTTAGTGGGGATGATCTAAATTCACGTGACGATGAATCGGCGGGAATCCTTGAATCAATGCGCCTCAAATACAAAGAATACTCTCGTGAAGATAATTTTTGGGGTCCGACCGGCGATGAAGGCCCTTGCGGCCCGACTGTCGAATTTTATATTGACGGTATCGAAGTGTGGAATCTAGTTTTCAATGAATATTATAAAGAAAAAGACGGCTCTTATCGTAATCTCCAAACAATTGGGATTGATACTGGTATGGGATTAGAGCGAATGTTGGTTGCATTAAATAAAAAAAATGATGTATTCCAGACCGATTTATTTTGGTCGGTTATTCAAGAAATCGAAAGATTAACCGATCTGAAATATGGTTCGAAATCTGATATAGAATATATTAAAGATAATAAACAATGTTGGGTCGATATTAGAAAGAAATTCCGTATTATCGCCGACCATGTAAGAGCGACTGCTTTTATCTCGGCGGAAAAAATCGAAGTAGCCAATACAGGCAGAGGTTATATTGTTCGGCGTTTAATTCGCCGCGCTACAAGAAGGAGTAAAAGCCTTGGAATGAATCAGCCATTTTTAGTTGAATTAGCAGACGTTTTCATTAAATCATTTTCGACCTACTACCCAATTTTAAAAGAAGAAAAGGATTTTATTAGAAAAAATCTGATTGACGAAGAACAAAAATTTCAGAAACCGCTTGATTGGGTAGATCAGTATCGCGAAGATCTTGAGGCAGCTCAAAAAGACAATATTATTAAAAAGATTAAAGATATTCCGATCCTACTTAAACCAGGTGTCGCCTCTGGAGAATATATTTATGAAAACTTTCAAACTTATGGAGTACCCCCCGACTTGAGCAAAGAAGTGGCCAAAGAACTGAGGCTTGAGGTTGACCAAGCAGGTTTTGACAATCTCTACAAGAAGCACCAGGAAATTTCCCGTAGTGCTTCGGCAAGAATGTTTAAAGGCGGTTTAGTTGGCCAAACCGAAATTACCACCAGGATGCATACAGCCACACACATTCTGCTTAAAGCCTTGCAGGAAGTTTTGGGACCGGAAGTGCATCAGCGAGGTTCAAATATTAACGAGGAGCGTATTCGTTTTGATTTTTCATATCCCAAGGCGCTTACAAATGAACAAGTCAAAAAAGTTGAAAGTATTGTTAATGAGAAGATTAGAGAAAATATTTCGGTTGTAAAGAGAGAAACTACTGTCGAAGAGGCAAAATCTCTAGGCGCTGAAGCTCAGTTTGTCGATAAATATATCAAATATGGTAATTTAACGATGTACAGCATCGGTGAATATTCGCACGAACTCTGTGGCGGACCCCATGTAAAGTCCGCTGGCGAAATCGGTAAATTTAAAATAATTAAAGAAGAATCGTCATCCGCGGGTATTCGTCGCATACGTGCTATTTTGGAATCACTATCCACGGGCTGAAGCCCGTGGTATGTTCGGGGTAAAGTTTTCTACGCTTCATCCCTGTCATGAATGACAGGGTATTACGCTTGAAAATAAAAATGGAAAAATGGCAAAAAATTAGCGAAACACCTATGAAAGATAATTTTCGAAAACTCGCCAGAAGAGTTTTTCTTTTACCTGACGGTCGCAAGGAGATTTATGATGTGTTGCTCGAATATGATACAGTGTGTGTCTTAGCCTTAACAACAGATCAAAAAGTTATTTTAGCGAAGCAATTTAGGACGGGACCAGAAAAAATTCTTAATGAACTTCCTGGTGGTTATATCGAAAAAAATGAAAGTCCAAAAGAGGCAATTAAAAAAGAATTATTAGAAGAAACCGGTTATTCTGGTAAAATAGATTTCGTTGGTAAAACTATCGCTAATGCTTATTCGACAAGAATTAGCCATCACTTTGCGGCTATCGATTGTCATAAAATAGCAGAACCTAAAAATGATAAGAACGAATTTACCGAAGTTGTTTTAGTCTCTTTAGACGAATTTAAAAAACATCTCAAAACAGGAAAATTGACAGACTCATTGACTGCTTATACGGGTTTGAATTATCTAAAACTTGTATAATATGTTTTCTTATATTTTGTTCTAATCTAACCTTCAACCCCGCTCCTGGAGCGTGGTTTGTGGTTAAGGTTAGATTAGTCTTAGTCTAGCAATAATTTTTTGATTTTGGCTAGATCACGTTGATAGGCGATTCTGTCATTTACGATTTTTTTGTACTCTGAGGGTTTAATATCTAATATATCACTATATTGGCAAAGCGTGGAAGTTGAGTCAGAAAGCGATAAATATTCATTATATGATGAGAAAAGCCATTGCTCTGGTTTATCCACTAATAAAGCAGTGGTTGGATTTAAATGAAGATATCGTGTTAGATGGATTAATTGTTCATCTTTGCTAACCAGGACATTTTTGAATTTGCTTTCCCATAGGGGGCCTTTTCTTTTGTGTCTTGCATTAAAGTAATGTGTATAACTATTCAGAATACTTCCTATATAGGATGAAATACCCTTTTCTGCTAATTGTTTAATAATTAAGTGAAAATGGGTGGGCATAAGACAATAACCTATAATTTGAACGGTTTTTTCTTTGTCTTTGGAAATGATGTCAAAAAATTTATCAAAACCATTTTTTTCAACTTGTTTTAATTGAATAAAGTCGGAAAATTTAATTTCATTTCTGATCTGATAGTATTTTAATAAATCCATCATTCTGTAAAACTCTTCACCGTTATTAAATATCTTATATTCAGCGATACTTCTGTTGAAAATATGATAAACTTGATCCGTGATTAACTCGATTTTTCTTTTCATAATTCTATCATAACATTTTTTGACCATTTTAACCCCGCTCCTGGAGCGGGGTAAGGAGCGGGGTAACTTGGTAAGCGTCATCCGCAGGTGTAAGAAGAATTAGGGCAACAATAGAATAGTTCTAATTTCTAGTCTTTAATTTCTAAATCTGCCGGCGGCAGATTTTTTGTGTTATACTAAAATAAAGGACGAAATAGTCCCGTTTTTGCTGTATTAGAAGAAACAAAGGAGTGGCTTGGGTCTCTTTGACTTTTTAGGAACTAATAAAATAGAAAACCGATATGCCCTGGCTTTAGATATAGGGACGGAATTTGCTAAATGTTTAATATTCAAAGTAGAAGAAGATAAAGGCATTGTCGTCGGTTCAGGTCGTCAGCGACAAAAATTATCGGATATGCAGGGTGGGGGTGTTACAGACATCCATGGAGTAGTGAAAAATTGCCAGAAAGCCATTGAGCGGGCTGCCTCCCAGGCCCAGGTTATGCCCACTCAAGTCATCATGGGGATTGCTGGAGAATTAGTTAAAGGTAATACAACAACTATTAAATACACGCGCCCAGACCCCAAAATAGGTATTACTTTAGAGGAGTTAAAAGATATTATTTCTAAGATTCAACGACGATCATTCGACCGAGCACGTCAAATATTGGCCTGGGAAACTGGTCATGCAGAGGTTGATGTTAGATTGGTTAATGCCGCAATCGTAGATGTTAAAATTGATGGCTATAAGGTTACTAATCCTCTTGGTTTTCAAGGACGCGAACTTCAGGTGGGGGTTTTTAACGCTTTCGCACCCATTGTTCATCTTGGGGCTTTGCAAACTATCGCTGCCGAGTTACATTTGGATCTTTTGTCAGTCGTTGCTGATCCATATGCCTTAGCCCGCTCTGTAGGTCCGAAAGAATCGACGGAGTTTAACGCTATATTTATTGATATTGGTGGTGGTACCTCGGATATTGCCGTTGTTCGTCAAGGGGGAGTTGAGGGGACAAAAATGTTCGCTTTGGGGGGTAGGTCTTTTACAAAAAGAATTGCCCAAGTGTTTGGGTCTACGTTTTCCGAAGCAGAGGATCTAAAAATAAAGTATTGTCAGGGTAAGGCCGACAAAGAAGATGCTGCCTTTATTAAAAATGCCCTTCAAACCGATTGTCAGGTTTGGCTTTCAGGTGTCGAATTAACCTTGGAAGAATTTTCGGCTTTAGAACTTTTGCCGTCAAGAATATTGCTTTGCGGTGGCGGGGCAATGTTACCTGATATCCAAGAAATTTTAAAAAATGCCCGATGGTCGTCGAACCTGCCTTTCGCCAGGCAACCGACAGTTCATTTTATTAAGCCAGAAGATGTTGAGAATATCGAAGATAAAACCGGAGAGTTAAAAAATCCCTGGGACATTACACCCATGAGTTTAGCCAATTTGGGCATTGATCTTGTCGGTGAAGAAAAAATTACCGACAGTATTTTAAATAGAATTGTTAATTCTTTGAGGGAATAAACAACCGCGAATTTTTTCACGAATCAACGCGAATAAATCAAAAAAGGAAACCCATGGAAGATATTATTTATCTAGAATCAGATGAAGAAATTACAACTGTTATAGATAAAATCAAACAATCTAAGTCAAATAATCTTTTATTAGTCATTCCCAGAGAAGCAACTATTCTTCAAAGTGTAGTAAATTTAAAATTATTACTCAAAGAGGCGAGAAATCTATCTAAGGAAATCGCCCTGGTGACTTCAGATAAAATCGGTCGCAATCTGGCCTCTCAAGTCGGGCTAGTAGTATATGAGTCTATCAGTGACAGGCGACCAATATTTCAGCCAGCAATTCCCGCCACAAAAAGCGACGAAATCATTGAAATCGATCTGCGCGAAGGACCAGTCGCGTCTAAATCAACTCCTAAGGGGGTTAGCGTCCATCATTTCCAAGAGGAGAATAAACCGTCTAATCGTCAGCAAACTAGTTTGGCTACACCTTGGAAAAAACCGGTAATTAATAAAAATATTAATTGGCCGAAGATAAATAAAATTCTCTGGCCAATATTAGGTTTTATCGCTATTTTAATTTTAATCGGAGCATTTTTAATCCTGCCGATTGTCACTTTGACAATTAAAGTAAAAGCAGAGAACTTCCAAAAATCGGAAGATGTCCAAATTTCTTCCAAAGATGAAACGAATATTGATTCAAAGGTTTTTAAAGGTCAATTGATTGAACTTTCGAAGGATAAGGAAGAAAAATTTCCTACAACAGGCAAAAAAAATCTCGGCGGCGAGGCATCGGGACCATTAACCCTTTATAATTATTGGGATTCATCACCTCAAAGTTTAGCCGCTGGTTCGAAGTTTTCATCATCATCAAAAACTTTTATTTCTAAAACGTCCATATCTATTCCCGGGACGTCGATTAGAGGCGGTAACCCAGTACCCGGGACAGCAACCGTTGATGTCGAAGCGGAAAATCCGGGCGAAGAGTATAATGTCAAAGCGGGTCGTTTCACAATCGTGGGTTTATCGGCTTCTCAACAAGAAAAAATTTACGGACAATCAAATAAAGATTTTTCTGGGGGATTTTCCAAAGAAGTCAATGTTATTTCACAGTTCGATTATGATAAGGCTAAAGACTCATTAATTAAGGATTTAACAGATTCATTAAAAGAAGATCTCAAACAAAAAAGCATCGGTATGGAAGTGTTGGACAAGGCGATCGCCAATGAAACCGTCGCCGTAAATTCATCAAGTAATGTCGATTCTGAAGCCAGTGAATTTACGATTAAAATAAGCCAGAAACTTAGAGTAATTGTTTATCAAAGAAATGCCTTGGATCAGTTTGTCCTTAATATTTTAGAAAAGCAGATACCATATGATAAAATGATATCTCTGGGACCCGGGGATTTAATCGAGCCGGTAGATATTGGACCAAAATATGATGAACAAAGCCTGAATTTGAAAGTTAACACAACCGCAAAAGTTTCTTCAAGAACTGATACAAATAAAATTAAAAATGATTTATTAGGTAAAAATAACCAGGCACTTACTGACTATCTAAATAATGTTTCGGGAATAAGCGGTTATACGATAAATTATAAACCTAATTTTTGGCTTAAACGCATTCCAAACTATAAAAAATCATTCAAAGTTGAATTAGAATATGTAAAAGATGAGGCTATTCCAGAACCCTCGCCTTCAATCTCAGCGTCTTCCACAATAACCACCAGCCCGAGCGTTTTAGAAAATCAATTATGAAAAATATTTTAGGCATTGATGTTGGACAAAAAAGAATTGGCATTGCTATTTCCCGCGACGGGATTGTTTCGAGTTTCGGTATTATTTCAAATTTCGATCTTGATCAAGCGATTGTAGAAATTGGCCAAATTATTCGCAAGGAACAAGTTTTAAAAATTATTATTGGTGTGCCAAAAAATAAAAATACTTTACAAGCAGATAAAATTCACAAAGTCGCGATTGAATTGGCAAAAAAACTCAATATTCTAATCGAATATGTAGATGAGTCATTTACGTCAAGCGAAGCCGAAAGGATTTTAAAAAACTCAAATTTAGACCCGAAGACAGAAAAATATAAAGAAGAAATTGATAAAATCTCGGCGAAGTTAATTTTGGAACAATATCTAAACAACAATGATTAAAAAGATTTTTTTAATAGTAATTTTATTAATAATTTTAAGCATCGCAGGTTGTTTGGGCTACTACTACTATTTTTTATTCCGTAAAGGTTCGGGAGATGCGCAGGAATTCATTGTCAAGCAGGGGCAGACCACACGGGAAATAGCCGAAAATTTAAAAACCCAAAAAATCATTTCTTCGCCAATTGTTTTTGAAATTTATGCGAAAACAAAACACGCATTACTCCAAATTGGAGTTTATAAACTTTCTTCCGCTCAAAATATCTCCGAAATTGTCGATATTTTAAATACAGGTAAAACATCTGAAGATATAATTCTTATTCCCGAAGGTTGGCGCGTTACCCAGATTGACGAGTATCTAGCTAAAAAGGGAATTATCAATCAAGGGGAATTAACCCAGATTGCCTCCGCGGACGAAGGTTATTTATTTCCTGATACATATAGATTTTTACCGAAATCAAACCCGCAAGAAATTAAAAAGACTATGATTGATAATTTTAAGAAAAAAACGGCCGGGATGAATGTAACCAGAGAGACAGTAATTTTAGCCTCAATCGTGGAACGTGAAGCAAAATTTGACGAGGATAGGCCGAAAATCGCCGGGGTGTACTTAAATCGCTTGGACAAGGGGATGAAATTGGAAGCCGATCCAACGATTCAATATGCTAAAGGCAATTGGGATCCTATTAAAGTTTCAGATTATCGAGGTTTTGAGTCTTTATATAATACATACCTTAATGAGGGTTTACCGCCAGGATCAATTTGTAATCCAGGGTTAAAATCGATTGAAGCGGTGCTTTATCCGCAGAAATATGGTTGGTTTTATTTTTTCCATAAACAAGACGGTCATGCTGTATATTCTGTTACAATAGACGAACACGAAGAAAATTTAAAAAAATTTCAATAACTACTATGACGCAATGGCTCAGACCTCTGAGCCATTGAAAGTTTACTTTGACAGGAATAAAATGAACTCAGGAAAGGATCTATTATTAGTAAAAAACACCCAGTTGTATACGCTTTTATAGATAGTCAAAATTTGAATTTGGGAACCCGTAAAGATATTTCAGACAGAAAGAAGAGAATTATCTATAAAGGGTGGAAACTTGATTTTAAAAAGTTCCAGGTTTATCTATCTGATAAATTCCGTGTTTCTAAATCGTTTCTATTTATTGGTTATATAAGTGAAAATAAAAGTTTATATAATAATCTGAAAAGATTCGGATACGAATTAGTCTATAAACCCACAACGAAAGATAGCAGCGGAAAACCAAAAGGTAATATTGATGCCGAACTTGTGTTACACTCAGCGGCAATTGAATATAATAATTACGATAAGGCAGTAATTGTTTCGGGTGATGGTGACTTCCGATGTTTACATGAATATCTGAAATCTAAGAATAAATTATTAAATATAGTCATTCCCAACCGTTATTCGGAATCAAGTTTGTTGAGCCCGTTTCAAAAATATAAAATAATGATAGACAGAGAACAAAATAAATTAAAATTTAAGTAAAAAAAGTGGGAGGCGTAACGCAATGACACGTAGTCATTGGGTCGTTTCTCCCTCATGATGTTTATATTATATCAAACATAATAACATTTGTCAAGCCAGCCAAAAACGGGGCGCAGACCCCGCATACGACGCTCCTGCGTGATTGAATGGAATTCAATAACGCCGAATACTGCGATATATCGGCGCCAAGCGCCGTTATAAGTCAGGAAGAAGTTGTGCTGGGGTCAATTGTGGAAAACTATAAAATATGACCAAAGAACAAGCAAAAGTAGTGAATATTGTTGTAATATTATCTATATTCACTACATATTGACAATAACGAGTGAATATCATGTGTCCCCAGCAGTTTTCAACGCGGCTCGTCGCCAATCCATTCCCGCTTTTAGAGAAAGGGGCGTTTGGAGGATAGAGAAAAGTTTTAATGATGCAAAATAAACTACTCGGGCTTTCCTTCGATCAACTCAAGCAAATCAAAGGTATCGGCCCGGCCAAGGCCTGCCAAATTTTGGCGGCTTTCGAGTTATCAAAAAGAGTCCTGAAAGTTGACTCCACCAATACCAAGCCCACGATTCAAACTCCTAAAGATGTCATTGCCCAAGTTTCGTACTTAAAAAATCATAAAAAAGAAAATTTTGTCGTGCTTTACTTAAATTCAAGAAACGAATTATTAAATAAAGAAACCATCTCTATCGGTACGCTCAACGCTAATCTGGTTCATCCTCGTGAAGTTTTTGAGCCAGCCATTACCGGTTTTTCATCATCAGTCGTTTTCATCCATAATCATCCTTCCGGTGATCCGGAGCCATCCGACGAGGATCTAAAAATCACCAAACAACTTACAGAAGCCGGTAAAATATTAGGGATTGAGGTCATAGACCATATTATCATCGGTCAAGATAGTTTTATGAGTTTTAAGGATAAAAAATTGATTTCAGGTTGAAAACAGAGTAAAGTTAAATATAATTATGAATAAAGCTGGAATGAATATAACAAAAGAATCAACCAAAATTCGTCGACAAATCAATCGTCAACGAAGACATTTAATTAAAAGGAAATTAAGGGAAGTTCACGACGAAACTAAAATCCCTGTTTTTAGGAATACTGAAGGTTGGGAGACTTGGTAACAAAGCGCATATAATAAATGACTACAAAACAAACAAACGAAGCAGACGCCAGAATTATTATCAACCGCCAGCTCAAAGAAGCTGGCTGGAATCCGGAAAATAAATCCGAAATTCTAACCGAACAATCAAATTCGGATGGCTTTGCTGATTATGTTTTACTCGATTCAAAGGGCCACCCCCTCGCTATTATCGAAGCCAAACGTGGTAATATCGACCCCTACTCCGCGCGCCAGCAATCACAGGCCTACGCCGAATCTCTCGAAGCGCCTTTTATCTTTTTAGCCAACGGCGAATATGTCTATTTTTGGGATTATAAAAAAGCGGACGCCCGATTAGTCGAATCTTTCTTTTTCCAAGATGATCTCGAACGACGCCAAAAAACGAAATCTTTTGAAAAACCATTAGAAATTATCTCAATTCCCGACAAAGTTAATATTTTCGGCAAAGAACGCGAAATCCATCCATATCAGAAAGAAGCCATCTTGGCAGTTGACCGCGCCATCGAAGAGGGCAAACGCAAAATGCTTTTGGAAATGGCCACCGGCACCGGCAAAACTTTAACCATCGCTTTAATCATGAAACGCCTTTTTGAGGCCGGTCTTATCTCACGAGTTTTATTTTTGGTAGATCGTATTGAACTTGCCGACCAAGCCGCCATCACTTTCAAGGAACAGCTCAAAGATTTCCCTACCACCGTTCTCTATGGCGGTAAAAAAAGCTTAGAAGGTAGAATTGTCATCGGCACGCTTGGAACTATCGCTTCGCAACTTGGTCCGAATGGTTTTGGCTCGGGTTACTTTGATTTAGTCATCACCGATGAATGCCATCGTTCAATTTACAATATCTATAAATCGGTTTTATTATTTTTTGATGCCCTCCAAGTTGGTTTAACGGCCACGCCAAATCTTGGCCATTACAATTATAAAAATGATATTGAACGGGAATTAGTCAAAAATACCTATCAATTTTTTGATTGTTGGAATGCGGCGGAAGAATCGGGCGAGCCAACGTTTTCATACACACTTGAAGATGGGGTAAAAGACGGTTATCTTGCTGATTACGATATCGTGGAAACTAAAACAAAAATTACAGTTGAAGGCGCGGAGTGGGAGGGCGACGATTACACCCCGAATCAGCTGGAAAGAGATATTAGTTTTGAATCGAGAAATTTAGAAATGGTCAAAGAATTTGCTCGAATTGAGAAGGATCGCGGCGCCGAATATCCCAGAAAAACCATCGTGTTTGCGATTAGTAAAAAACATGCTTCACAGCTGACTCGACTTTTCAATGAAGTTTATAGCGCTTGGAACGGCAAATATGCCGAAGAGATTACTACTGATGTCAAAGATCCTAAAGCGATTATCAATCGGTTTAAAAATGAGCCATTACCGGCCATTGCCGTTTCTGTGGGGATGTTGGACACGGGTTTTGATGCGCCCGAAGTGGAAAACTTGGCCATGATGCGGCCGACACGGTCGGCAATTTTATATAACCAAATGCGCGGTCGCGGCAGTCGAAGAGCTGAATTTCAGCGAGGAAATCTAAAGATTAAGAAAGATAAATTTCTAATTTACGATTTTGTTGGCAATGCTCGTAATTTTGAAGACCCGAAACTCAAACAAACCAAACCGGGCGAAGCCAAAGCGTCAACTTTAAAACCAACCACTTCGGAAATTACTTACGAAATACCCAAGCCATTGATCTTTGTCTCGCGTGATAAAAGACAAGACGAAATTTTAGAACGAAATTTTGTCACCGTCGGTCAAGAAGGCAGAAGAATCCCCGCCAAAAC
This sequence comes from Candidatus Berkelbacteria bacterium, assembly GCA_016844295.1. Taxonomy (GTDB): domain Bacteria; phylum Patescibacteriota; class UBA1384; order UBA12157; family JAENIV01; genus JAENIV01. The sequence continues at coordinate 705 of JAENIV010000002.1, read as the reverse complement.
CTATTGGGACGACTTTAGAAAAGATATTGCTGGACAAGAAAACGAACCGGTAATCGCTAAAATTAAAGCAGACCAAGAGCCAAGCGATGAAGAAATTATTGCTTTTACCGACAAGATGAACAAGCCGGAAAATTATTTCAATGAGGAAAATCTCCAAACGGCGTGGGGCGAGCGCTGGGCGACAATGGTTGATTTTGTCAAAATTGCCTTAGGTAAAAAGAAATTCCCTTCCCCAAAGGAAAGATTAGATGAAGCTTTCGACGCTTATAAACTACAGCGGAATTTCACGCCCGACCAGCTCCAATTTGCCAAAATGCTTAAAGAGCGAAGTTTGGTTGACGATAATATCGATATTGAAGATTTAAACCAGCCGCCGCTTTCTCGTCTTGGCGGCTATCCGAAGGCCTTGGAGCTATTTAGCGAAGACGGCTTAAAAGAACTATTTAGCGAATTAAATGAAAAAGTGATTGCGAGGATTAGATGAATAATCAAGAATTAAGACAACTTTTTGACAAACTTTGCAATAAACTTTTTGTTCATTTGCCGAATCCTCTTGATTATATTGATCAAATTAACAATCTCGTTTTCCTGAAATTTTTGGAAGATAAAGATGATGTTAATGCCGCTATTTTAAAACACAAGAAAAACGGCAAGTCTTTTAAATCGCTTTTCGAGGGACAAGCCGGAAAATACAGGTTTTCTTTC
>JAENIV010000034.1 GCA_016844295.1 Candidatus Berkelbacteria bacterium | reverse complement strand
AGCAATATAGTTTGGATATGTTTTTACGGCCGTAAATAGATACCATAAAATTAAGATTATAAAAATCAGAGTCGGAATAAGTTTAAATTTTTGCGCACCCAGAAGTTTCATTTTTGAAAAATCTATTAAATTAATTGATTTACTCGCGAAAACACACAAAAACGGGAAAATTGGTAAGATGTGTCGAACCCCTAAATCGGCCTTGGAAAACATACTCACAAAAAGGAAAATAACCGAACTAACTAATATTGCCATTTCCTCAAAATTGTCCTTAGATTTTAGTTTTTGCGTATAGATAATGCTTAAAATTAAGAAGGCAAAAAACGGAATTGGAGTTTTATAAAAGATTGCCACTGGAAAATAGTACCACCATCCTTGAAAACCTGATTGGCCAAGAAGGAATGATGAATGTCCCCCAACGGCGTGCTTTCCGACCAAAATCAGTCCTTTGAAAAATTGCGCCGGGGCCAATACCGGGCGGACTTTTTCAAATATTTTGTCAAAGGTAGTCGGTGCCATAAAACCAGGCTCTGAACGAATATTTGTTGAAGGGCTCTCAGCCGGTTTTGGCGGGATAGATGTGTTGAAACCGTAAGTAGCCCAAACAAATATCATACTAATTATTAAAGCCGCGATGATTCCTAAAAAATATTTAAGCCAAGACTGACTTTTGCCGTTATACAGAACTTTTTTAATAAATGTCAAAAAAACTATAACTGGCAATAAAATAACACTCGTAAATTTAGAACTAAAGGCAAGGCCCATAAAAAAACCAACAAAAATTAAATTTTTCCAGGTAAACTCTCTTAAAAATCGACACCAAAAATAAACAGCCAGAAAGAAAAAGAGGGTTAAACCTAAATCGGTATTGATTAATGGCCCGTGGGCTAAAACACTCGGCATCAGAAGAATTAAAAATGCCGCAAAAATACCAGCTTTTGTACCATAAAGTTTTTTACTCCAAAAAAATACACACAACCCTAACCCAAGAGTCAAAAGTATAAGCGGCATTCTTGCTAGCAATTTCAACTGTTCTGGATTATTCCCTGAATTATATAAAAAATTTTCACTTATTGTGCGCGTTTCCCGCCAGGCATCATAATAAAATAAATTTGTTTTTGCCCATAAACCATCCATTGGAGTTTTGATATTTTTAATAAATAGTAATGGCAATGCGGCTAGTTCCTTAATAATTGGCGGATGCTCAGGATCAAGGCGAAAAGCATGCGGACCATTTTTCGTTAAATATGTATATCCTGCGAACAAATGAACCCCTTCGTCGGTCGTCAAAGAATTTTTATTACTAGAATAAAATAATAAACAGAATGAGAACGTAAATAATAATATTAAAATAATTATATTAAATGAGAAAAATTTTTTCATATTTAGTTTTTAACAACTGCTTTTGTTGTCACCCTAAAGGTCATGTATTTGCCCAACATCAAACGTGTTTGAGCATCAATGGCCGGGAAAGACGAGAAAAATATCGCGGTCAGGGGCACAAGCACCCACTGGGCGACCATCTCTAAAGATTTTCGTCGGCCATAACCCACGGGTCTGGGTGGTAATAAAAGAGTTGAAATTACCATTGAGGTGACCAAACCAATCCAAGTTAGCCCCAGAAGGACACGAATAATAATCGGCAGATTATGAGCCAAAACCGTATCGTGAAAACCCGGACCGAATAATATTGGCAGCCAGGCGATAACTGCTATATAGATCGAAGACGTCGCCAATGAATAGTTAGCGTCGAAAAGACGATAGTTTTTAACCAATTTATCCCAGAAAGGAATTCTTTTATTTTTAACAGAATTTATGACAACATAGGGAAAATGTTCACATCCGTAATACCAACGTTTTTTTTGCAGATACTGATCCTTAAGAGTCTGGATATAACTTTCAGCCAAAACCGCATCCATATAAACCGGAATAAATATTGGGACTACTTCGTGATCACCGTCAAATTTAAAATACGCCCGCCAAAATTGACGCGAATCTTCATTAACAACCGACGTATCCCAAAAATCCATTTCAATGAGCATTTTTAAACTCATGGCATGAGTAGAGAAATTAATTAGCCTCCAAGGTCTCGTGGCTTCAATCATTTGCCAAAAAGAATTCCCAAAAGCAATCAAGCGCGACATTGCGGGCACTTGCCAAATGTTATTATTAAATAATGGAATCGGCTGGAAGCTCCGTCTTGACCTATTCGGATTAGTAAGATATTTATATGCTAAACACGAAAAATATTTTTTATGCATCCGTGTGTCAGCATCACAGGTAGTGACTATGACATTTTCATAAGGAATTTTTTCCAATTCAATAAATTTTTTCAGTTCTTTGGCCGCCCATTTAACATTAGCACCCTTAGCCTTAACTTCGCCAGGAATATCAGGGTGCTCAGTTACAATAAATTTATAAAATTTATCACCAAACTTTTCTTTTAAAATTGCCGCATTTTGACGGGCTCTTGATAGATCTCTTTTTTCAGTCGCTAAAATAACAATCATTTTTTTATTTGGAAAATCAGAGTCCAGAATCGATTGAAATGACGGAAGCAGTGTTCCGATTTCTTCTTTGTAGGTTGCGAAAATTACGGCTTGGTAAATTTCGCGCCAATCTGGAATTAGAGCATCAGATTTAAGATTTTCCAATCTTTCTTGCCAGTTAATATTAATGTCTCTCTTCATCGCCCTATAACCGGAAAGTAAATGATAGCCCATTAAGACTGACCTATAAAGCCAGTAAAGATCGAAAACCAACACGAATGTAGCGACTGCTGCCGGCCAAATAAAAGACAGAATAAACGGCGAAATAAGGGCTGTCCATGTAACGGCCCCTGGAATAATTTCTAAAAAACGCCATAATTTTTTTTCGTTCATTATTTTAAAAAACTAAGAATAGATAGCGAACTAAAAGAAGCATGAGGATTTGGATAAATAAACAGGTATAGATTAAAAAATATGATGTTAATTTTTCTCTATTCCACAGGAAGTTACCCAACGAGAAATTTAATACTATCAGCGCGGAAGCAAAAACAAAAGGTGTCGGTTCGTGTTTAATTTTTGACACGTAAATATACCATAAAATACCATTTAGAGCAAGGGAAAGTCCTAGAGTTATTAAAACAACGATTGATTTCCAAAAATGATTGACGAAGAACCCTCTTAAAACTCCTAAAATTATTTTGAATATTTTTTTCATATATATAAGAGATTGCGACGTGGAGCCGATGGGCAGAATCGAACTGCCGTCGACGGTTTACGAAACCGCTGCTTTGCCACTAAGCTACATCGGCAAAAGCAGGTAACGGGAATCGAACCCGTATCTCGTCCTTGGGAAGGACGCATTTTGCCACTAAACCATACCTGCCTAAATTGATTTTATCAAATCTTAAGATAATTTAACAGATACGGAAAGGGCCCTACGGTTACACACCGCAGGGCCCAACCTCGAGGGTGGAAGCTGTAAATCACCCCCTTCTCGGATCCTTCGGCTCGACGAGGAGCCGGATCGCTGTCCGCTCCTGGCCGTCAACCATGATGTCCAGGAAGGCTGGTCTGCAAATGAGATCCCTCCCAGACGGCGCCAAGTACCCTCGCGCGATCGCGATGGCCTTAACGGCCTGGTTCAGCGCGCCTGCACCGATCGTCTGCAGTTCGGCTGAACCTTTTTCGCGGATCGTTCCGGCGAGAGCCCCTGCGACAGCGTTCGGATTGGACTTCGTTGAGACGCGAAGGACGTCCATGTTTTGTGTCTCCCGATGTAGTGTGTACCGCCATCTCTGCCGTCCGGAGACGGGTTTCGATATGTAAATATTACCATAATATATCTAATTTGTCAATTGATCTTATGAAAATGACCCCGCGACGATTTCCGCTGGGTTATATTTTTATTATTGAAATGAAAAATAGAAGATACCGTTGAAAAAATTGTATATTTAAACTATAATATTAACGAGAAGGGGCCGTAGCGTAGTGGCGCCGCCCAGAGGGCAAGCCCCTGGGCTCTGCCCGGCGGGTTTAATTTTATGGCTTATATTTACATCTTAAAGAGTAAAAAGGATAATCATTTATACATTGGTTCGACGATTAATTTAAAAAATCGTATAAATGAGCATCTTGGGGGTCATGTCGAAAGTACAAGATACCGACGACCATTGGAACTAATTGGCTGGCGCGAATTTCAAACAGTAATAGAGGCTGCATTATGGGAAGGAAAATACAAAAGAAGTCATGGACAGTTAGAAAGAGATATTAAAAGCGGTAAAATAGTATTAAATAACTTTGGGGCCGTAGCGTAGTGGTTTATCGCGCCTCCCTGTCACGGAGGAGATCGCCGGTTCGAATCCGGTCGGCCCCGCCATTCCAGACGAAGAAGCCGCAGTGCTTCTTTTTTGGATTCATCTAAACCTGTTGGAGCGCCTGCTAAAGCCGGTTCTAACCTTCGGTATTCGGATTCCAGAGTCGGATAGCGCTCAATAATGGGAATAAACCATTCATTTGAAGTAATTTTCAAAATTCCGTCTTTTAATACATAGTTCTGACCTAAAGCCGCCAAAATCTCCTTTTTCTGCTGAAGATTGTCCTCTTCGAATGCTTTTAGCACGTATGTGACAAAATCAAAGAATCTTTCGCCCAATTCCATCCATTTGTCCGCTCTACGGTCCGTATCATTAAGTTCTTCCAGCAATTTGGCCTTTTTGGCCTTCAATTCTTGCTTTTTCTTAAGATATTCATCGTCATCAACCAATAAACGCAGCTTCATTGCTAATAAATTATCTAGTTCAGCCTGCGTATCATTGATAGTCTTTTGTTGGGATTGATAAATTTTAGTTCTATCGCCAACTTCTTGATCGCTGCGACGTTTAACAATGTCTAACGCCCAACCCCGAAAAACTGGCAGAATAACCATTTTATTAATCTCTCTTTCAATTTGTATTTCGAGATCGTCTTTAGTGATATTTCTTTGCTTACACCACTTTTTCTTATGAGTACAGTGATAATAAGTAAAACTTTTCATTCGATTGGCATTTTTTATTATCTTGGTATGCATTTCAGCAGTAACCAGACAGCCACATACACCACAGCGGATCTGACCCGTAAATGGGAAAAAGTGCGTTTTTGGCCTCGGTTTACCCTTTCTACCAAGTAATATTTGTGCTTGATCAAATTCATCAAGAGATACCATCGCTTCATGTTTGCCAGGATACTCCACGCCCTTATTTAGAATTACGCCCGCATAAAAAGGATTCGTAAACATAGCGTAGATGGAACTCCGTGCCAAGGGGCCACCGCCACGCTTACGTCTTTTTAGAGTTGTAAACCCCCATTTATTATTAGCAATTTCAAGGATTTTTGTCGGATTATAGTTGCCCGTAAGCATCAAATCCCACATTTTGCGAACCAAGTCAAATCTGTCCGGATCTTTAATGATTATATGTTCAGCGGTTTCTATGTTTACAAAATTAAGATAACCGGTAGGTGCCTCCGAAGGCAGCCAACCCATTTTTAGCTTCTTTTCTAACCCTCTTTTGACATCGGTCCCAAGTTTAGCTGAAGAATACTGAGATTGAGACAGGGCCATTTGTAACATCCAAATTCCCTCTGGCGAGTTAATAAAAGTGTAAGAGCCAAACTTTAGATCTTTGATTAACCCAGTTCTTAGAGCGTAAGTAATTGTAGCGGCATCAACTTCATTTCTCGAAAGGCGATCTGGATGCCAAGTTACTATGCCACTTGCCTCACCTTTATTGATCCTCTCGATCATTTTGGCAAATAAAGGCCGATTGTATGGATGGAAAGCGCTATGGCTCTCTTCAAAATAGTCTACAACATCTAAATCGCCAAAGAGTTCTTTGATTTTATCTTTCTGAGCAGGGATAGAAAGCGCTTGCTTTTCTTCAGCTTCGCTTGATTTTCTCAAGTAAGCAAAATATTTAATCTTTTCCATTTTAGAAGCCCTCGCTGGAGATAAGGTGGATGCCTACACTCCAAACGAGGGCATCAAAATAGGCATCCACCATTAACTTACTCTTATTTTAACGTTAACACATCGCCAGTGTCAAATCGTAATTCCTTGCGTCTTTGTTGGACTTTGTTGTAATCAGCTTTAGTCATCGGTTTATATATAATTTCAAACAGACGAACCAGTTTCGTACCTCGTTCTCGCGCATCCTCTTGGCTAATCTCTTTCCCAAATTGGTTACGATAGATAGCCTGAAATTGTAGCACTTCGTCATCTGTTAAAAACATTCTTTACAACTTTCCTTCGATCATTCCCTTATATCTTCGTTTACGATATTCGAGATTGAGGCATTTCCTGCAACCGGTTGCGTTAGTTAATGGATGTTTGAATAGAACCCCAATACGCCGACCGCATATAGGGCATTTGAACCAAAAACGGATGCCATTATAGCGAGTTTTTGACAGAGTAAGCCCTACATTTGTCCCCATTATTTCTAATTCTGACAAAATCAGGGTTTTCTTAAGTTCTGCCCTGTATTTTTTAAGAAAATCAGAGATTTTAATTTTTGGGCATTCTTCAACTAAAAGTCCTAAATTATTTGGGTTCAATGTTTTCATTTTGTTTGTCTACGTTAAATTGTTGTTGATTTCCTATAAAAGCATTTTTTGTGTTCACTTTAATGTCCAATTTTGGCTGTTTAATTTCTTTGAGTAAAATAATATTGGTATTGAGTTGCCGGTTGGCAAGCTCAATACTTTTATTGAGTTCCTTGGTGATATTTATTTTCAGCTGGTCAAAAGAAAATCCGCCATCTTCCTTTGTTACAAGGCGGTTGAATATCCTATCGCATTGCATTGCCCGCCAATAACTTGCCACGATTCGATCAGCTATCATAAGTTCTAAGGATGTTTTGCAATCATATTCTTTAACTAATTCACTTCGCATTGTCGTTAATAACTTAAAGTTTTTGCCATGACTAAGATTGCCTGTCCAAATTCCATTCCAATTCCTCCTCAACTATATGGGTATCCGAGAAATCAAAACCTTCAAACAATGGTCTGAGCACTCTTTCTATCATTGCTCTTTTATCATCTTTTTTGATTAATTTTTGATTTTTTTTCCCGTTCATATTATTCTTTCTAATTAAATCTATTGATGACTTAATAAATAACTTTACTTAATAGAAAACTTTTCTATATAGTTAACTATCAATACTCAACGCTTCATCAAACTTATCTAAGATCATTTGCTGAATTTGATTCCATTGTTCTTTATCTTCAAGAAAAAAGATTGGATGATATTTGCGAGTCTTCTGGTTTTGAATTGACGGCGGGACAACCCATAATTCATTTGAGACTTCGCTAACACGTATCCTAAATCCTCTGATAACCATTTTCCCAAAACGTAAGGCAACAATTGCTTTCCATTTTTCATCTTCAATTAATTTGATTTCTATGTCAGACGGTAAATAATCCATTGTGATCCTCATTCTAATTATTATTATTTTTAATCAGGTTACGAATTTAGGAATCTCGCTTGTGGTGCCATAAACTCCACGGTCTGTAGTCATAAAGCGGACATCTCGCAAGCTGACAATCAATCTTTTTCTGCCCGCTCATGCAGCCGTAGCAATTCTCGATGATCGCTCTTCTCTGGATCCTGATAATGTTGATGAGCTGATTTTTCTGAGCCTTTCTTAAATTGTTGATTATCATTTTCATTATTATTTTTCCGTTTCACGACTATTTATCTTTCATGTAATCTCGCTTTAATCGATCTTAAAGAATTAAAATAATCCAAGGGCTCAACTTTAAGTTGCCTTTTCCAATAAGAATCAACAATTTTTTCCGTTTGTTCGTTATTGGGAAAAATAAATAGTACTTTGCGCGAGTCCGTACGATCCAGCGACTCCAATGGTTGAAATAAATTTATGGCAGACGCCAAAGCCAGATCGGCGGTTTTGAAACAAATATTTTCTTTACCTAGTTGTGAGTTGATATGATCATTATTGTAATAATTTTCATTCATATCATCATACTAAAACAAGGTGTTTTTGTCGTATAAAACACCTACCGTAGCACTAAGTGTTAGGATAGTTTATTTGATGTTTTTATTCTGACGTTTTTGAAGTGCCATATGTATTAATACACCCTTAAAATCTTTATCATAAATTTTTTTATCGAGATATTTTTCGAAACGATATCTTAATGAGTTGATAATCTCATACGAATCACTCTCAAATTCCAATTCTTTTCCAAATTCTTGACTCAGGATATCCCGCATCTGTTTTGAAGTTTTATTCTCTTTGGCTAGCTCAAGCATTCTCTTTTTAATCTTCAATTTTTTAAGTGGTATTTTGATAATTGGAGTTTTGGGCAACAATGATAATTGTTTTCTTAATTCTTTATTTCCATTAATATAATCTGTTAACCCTCTTGGAGTAACAGCTTCTCTTATGATGATTCTAATTTCATCTTTCAATTCCAGAATTTCTATAGGTTCGTCTTTTATTTTGTCGGGAATAGCAACATTAAATAGTATTAAATCCAAAAAAACATAGATCCATCTTTTGGGAAGTCCCCCATACTCTATTGTGAACTTAATAGCCTCATCTACTAATTGTCTATGGTTTATCTTCTCAAGGGATCTGGCTTTTATATAGGATTTTACTGGTTTATTAAGATCAAAACCTTCTTTGGGAATCCCCGACCTTAAACGAGCATTCACAAGCGAGTTTTCCAAACCTTCATCTTCTTCTAAAAGTTGAATAAATTTTAAGTCATTTTCTTCGAATTTCGCTGTATTATTACCCAATGCTGGATGAGATATTCTAATTTTCATTTTAATATTGGTCTCTTTCTAAACCAATCATATCACAATTAGTTGCTATTTACTCCTGAAAGTAATAGAATAAAAGTGTCTGGATCAGTATTAGTGTTAGAAAACCAATTATTGAGTGGTTGAGCCTATAAATAGGGCAATCGCTCAATAAACATTAGGCTCAACCTAATGCCACCGTTTCATTTTGGGTGCGTTTTTAGGACTTTTAGACATCAAAAATAGAAGACCAATGAAGGTCTTTTTTTAGTGTCTTTTCGATTGATGAATAG